>JAZLLM010000030.1:0-3016 GCA_045598145.1 Bacilli bacterium
GTGTTTAAAAGGGAAAATGTCCCAAAGTAGTATAATGTATCTCTAAGGAGGTATCATTATGAGAAAGGTAGAACTCAATATGACACAATTAGAACGCTATAAGATAATCAAAGAATTAGTAGATCATGAAGGCAATAAAAAAAGAGCCTCAATTAAACTAGGAGTATCTCTACGACAAATTAATAGGCTCATTATTGTTTATAAAGTGAGAGGTAAAGAAGGCTTTATTCACGGTAATCTTGGCAGGTCTCCAAAGAATAAGCTTTCAGCAAATCTCTCAAGTAAAATTGTACAACTTTATATGACAATATACAAAGACAAAAATGGAGAATCTGATTTTAATCTTACACATTTTAAGGAAATGTTAGAAGAAAATCATGATATCAAAGTTTCACTTCCAACAATAAAGAAATTACTTTGGAATGAAAATATAATATCTCCACTATCTCACAAAATAACAAAGCGAAAATTAAAAAGGAAAATACTAGAAGAGTCTAAACAAATAGAAGATAAAACAAATGAAGAAATTGAAGAAATGATTGATCATCAGATTTCAATAAGTGAAGCTCATCCAAGAAAAGAAAGATGTAAATATTTTGGCGAATTAATTGAAATGGATGCTTCATCATTAAAATGGTTTGGAAATGTTGTGACTCATCTTCATCTAGCAATAGATAATTCAACTGGTAAGATAGTTGGAGGATATTTCGATTATCAAGAAACACTAAATGGTTATTATAATGTTTTCTTTCAAATATTAGTAAATTATGGAATACCATTAGCATTCTTAACTGATAGAAGAACAGTATTTGAATACGAAAGTTGCAAGAAAAAGGACGAAAACAAGAATGTTTTGACTCAATTTGGCTATGCATGTAAAAATTTAGGTACAGAATTAAAATGCACTTCAGTTCCTCAAGCTAAAGGAATGATAGAGAGAGCTAATGGTACATTTCAACGAAGACTAGTACAAGAAATGAGAATAAACAACATAACTACAATTGAAGAAGCAAATAAATATTTAACAAAAATCTTCATACCTAAATTCAATAAAAAGTTTGGAATTAAAAATCCAAATGCAAAATCAGTATTTGAAAAAGCACCTAACATAGAGACTATTAATAACATGTTAGCTGTTATTTCGAAGAGAAAAATTGATAGTGGTCATTCAATTGCATTTAACAATGAGCACTACATTCCAGGAGTTGATGGAAGCAAAGTATTCTTTTCAAAAAAGACAAAATGCCTTGTGATCAAAACTTTTGATGAAAGGTTAATTCTTTCAATTGATGATAGGCTATTTGACATGATAAAAATTAAAAAAGTTAAAGATTATTCTGAAAATTTTGATATTGATAGAGTAGATGAAAATTTATCTTACAAACCAGCCAAATATGCTCCTCCTGCATCTCATCCTTGGAAACAGAAAAGTTACAACAACTATTTAAAAAACACCAACCATGGTGTTTATAAACAGAATGCTGGGCTTTTATGCTAAATTAATATTTGAATTACAATTTCATGACGATGTAATTGCAATGTACAAAAAAAGGAACGCGCAGAATCCTTTGATGTTCATAATTTCTTTTCAATCATTTTTTTGAAAAGGAAATTGAACAATGCTTTTAGACAATGCAAGTTCCTTGTTTTGTCAACATATTAATTTATATAAATGCCCGCTAATGTTTATTATTTTTTAGGACATTTTCGCTTTTAATTGACATCCCTATCTAAAAGTATTAGAGAAGGGAGGTGAGTATCATGGGAGCTAAATCATTGTATTTAGATAATAGACAAAAATATAGAGAGCAAATTAGAATTGCAAACGATATTAAAGCAATTGAATCTCTTAACAGAGGTTTTGATCGATATAATAAATACAAGTCGTCTTGGAAAACTCTTGACCTTGATGAAGTGGTTAATCAATTATTTAAAAAACCTAAGTATTACAATATTGGTCAAAAATTTATTATTACTGATTCTGAAAGCAAATACGTTATTTATTGTGATAATGCTGGTAGTTATTTTAGAATAGGAAATAAAGATATTCCAGTTAGTAATAAAGGACATTATGTAGGATCTAATTTAGAATCTGAACTTAATGAAATCAATAACGGAAAGATTAGTGGCACGTCTAAAGAAAGACGTGAATCACTTAGTCATTTCAAAATGAAAATTAAACGAAAGGAAAGTTGATATGAAAGTGTATGTTCCAACAAATTCATTTGGAATAGAAGAATTAAATAATGGTCAAGAGTTAGAAACAAACAACTTGAAAGTATTTGAATTTTCTCCAAGTGATTACTATTATTTAGAAGAACAAAAATACTTTGATTTCTTAAATGTAGAATGTAATTGCTTAATTGATTTGTATGAAGTGGAAGATATTCCTGTTGAAAAGATATGCAAAGCAATAGAAATTACAAATATATTAATTAATCAAATTAACGAAGAAAGATTCTTAAAATTAGCTAACGACTTTATTAATATATTTGATTTGGCCGTTAAGTCAAATACTTATGTTAGTATATACTGTTATGGTGATCCAAATATAATAAATGAGTAAATATTTGTATCAAGATTATTTAATGGATTTTCCTTATGATGATAACGAAAATCCGATAGTAGAATTTGAATATAAAGATGATATATCAATGGCTCAAGAATATGGGACTCCATATAACTTATTTGATTCTTTATATGGCTACAATAGGTTTATTAGTTTTCAATATTTGCATGACATAGTCGATAAAAATAAATGGAATGAAATATTTTCTAAAATAAAAGAATATGACATTTTTATATTAGTTGATGACTTAGATATAATAAATGAAGAAGTTAAAGAAATGAAAACTTTTTATTTAAAAACATATTATTGGAATCTGAAACAATACAACAAGAATGTATTTTTGCATTTAATTAATAGCTAGGGCTTGCTTCAACCAGAAGCAAGCTTTTATATTAGTTTTTTGTTTTAAAAGGAATCATCTATATGATATAATAAGTATGAAATTCG
>JAZLLM010000031.1:0-63053 GCA_045598145.1 Bacilli bacterium
TCTGATTGTTTGAGCGATATGTCTATAGCCATATGTTGTATGATGGCTATGGACTTTTTTAATTTCTATAGCTAACGATTCTCTATTCTTTTTCCAGTTAGGTTCAACCCCTTTACGAGAAAGCCATTTATAATATCCACTTCTAGATACATTCATCACCTCACACAAGCTTCGTATATTGTAGTCCCGAGAAAGAATTTCAACTATTTCGTATTCCGTATGGATGATTTCGCGATAATTGCATCCTCCTCGGTATATCCTTTTTTTAATCGTTCATTCTCGATTCTTAGTAACATATTTTCATACTCTAATTGTTCAATTTCAGTTAGAGTTTTTCTTTTTGAATACTTTGCTAATGGATTGCCTGGTTTACGTTTGTTTTGTAATCCATCAATTCCTTGTTCTTTATACCTATTTAGCCATACATGTAATTGATAAGGGTTTATGGCATAATTGGAACATGTATCGTTTCTTGAATGCCCTTCTAAAAAATAATTGATTACTTCTAGTTTTTGCTCTTTAGACCACTCTCTATTTTTACCACCTTTTGGTCTTCCCATTATTTTCTCCTTCCCGAACCCCTAGGGGTTCTACCACTCTAATAGCATAACATAATAAAAAACTATTAATAAACACTAATGTTATTTTAGTGTCTACTAATAGTTTATCATGTCACTTATAAGGCTTGCTTTGTTTATAAAAAACACGGAAAAATGAGCTAAGAAAAGCACTACTTGAAAAGTGACTCAATTTTTGGTATAATTATTAAGTAGAAAAAGGTATAAATATATGTTAGAAAATTATGAAATTTCCAAAGCAATTGAAGAATATAATATAAGAATAGAAGAATTAAAAAAAGCTATTAATGTTACTAAAATAACAAATGATTTAAAAGAAAAGGAAGCATTAATGGATGATCCCAACTTTTGGAATAATAAAGATAAATCAGCAAGTATTTTAAAAGAGATTAAGGTATCTAAAGATAAATTAGATACATTAAAATCATTAGAAACAAAGTGCGAAGATTTAGACTTCTATTTTAGTATGAAAAAGAATAACGAAGTAGTTGATGATGAAATAGAAGAATTAATTACTGATATAAATAAAGAATTAAGTGAATTCGAAATTCAAATGCTTTTAAGTAAAGAATATGATGATTGTGATGCAATTATTGATATGCATCCTGGTGCTGGAGGAACAGAAAGCCAAGACTGGTGTAGTATGTTATATAGAATGTATATAAGATACGCTGAAAGACATGGATATAATATTGAAGTTTTAGATTACCAAGATGGTGAAGAAGCAGGCATTAAAAGTGTGAGCTTACTTATTAAAGGTGAAAAAGCATATGGATATTTAAAGAGTGAACAAGGAGTTCACCGTTTAGTTAGAATATCACCTTTTGATAGTAACGCAAGAAGACACACATCTTTTTGTGCAGTTAGTGTGACACCTAATGTTGAGAAAGATATTGATATTGAAATTAGACCAGAAGATATTAGAGTTGATACTTATAGATCAAGTGGTGCTGGTGGACAATATATTAATAAGACAGAATCAGCTATTAGAATTACACACCTAAAAACTGGTATCGTAGTATCTTGTCAAACTCAAAGAAGTCAACCTCAAAATAGAGAAGTATGTATGAGAGTATTAAAGAGTAAACTTTACCAATTAGAATTAGAAGCTCAAAATAAGAAAATAAAAGATATAAGTGGCGAAGTAAGTGAAAATGGATTTGGTAGTCAAATCAGAAGTTATGTATTTCATCCTTATTCTATGGTTAAAGATCATAGAACTAATTTTGAAAACTTTAATACTAATGCGGTAATGGATGGAGATATTGATGATTTTATCAACGCCTTTTTAAAGAGCGAATACAATAATAAGTAGGTATGTTATGAAGAAAATTAAGCTTAAAAAATATTTATTCGAATATGTTAATATGACTTTAGGTATAGCCTTAGTTGGTTTAACTTTTAGCTTTTTCTTAAATCCTTATAATTTAGTTATTGGAGGAGTTGGAGGAGTTGCTATCATCTTAAAGGAATATATGGATACAGCTTTAATTGTATTAATTATTGATGTTATATTGTTATTATTAGGTTTGATATTTATGGGTAAAGAATATTTTATTAAAAATGTTTATGGCTCATTAATGCTACCTTTATTCATTTATATATTTGAGTTAGTATATAAATGGTTGCAAAACTTAAATGATGGTAATTTACTTATAAGTGAAGATAACATGTTATTAATAACTGTTTTTGGTGCTTTGCTTACTGGTGTTGGAATTGGTTATGCAATCAAATTTGGTGGATCAACTGGTGGTACAGAAATATTACAAAATATCGTTTATAAATATTTCCATATACCATTCTCAGCTTCTTTATACTTTTTAGATGGTACTGTTGTTTTGCTAGGTTTCTTATTTATAAGAGATGCAAACGGGATGCTGAAATATGATTTTCTATTGTATGCAATAATCTTTATTTATCTTAGTGGTATAGTAATGGATCAAATAATATTTAGAGGATTTAAGAAAAGAGCAGTATATATCATTAGTGAAAAGAGCGATGAAATTAAGGAAAAGATTCTTAATGAGTTAGAACGTGGAGTAACTGAGATGAGCGTAATTGGTGGATATACTGGAGAAGAAAGAAAGACATTATTATGTGTTCTATCATCTAGTCAATTCTATCATTTAAAATCATTAATAAATAGCATAGATCCAAAAGCATTCTATTACGTAGTAAGAGCTAATGAAGTTGGTGGTGAAGGATTTACATATGATGAATACAATCGTTATTAAAAATCTTAGTGCCAGTAAAAAAAGAAATAAAATAATATATACTATTACTACTAACGAAGAAGAAGATAATGAATACATCATCGATGAAGACACTATTGTAAAATATGAGATAATTGAAGGTAGAGAGTTTGATTCCAAAATATTTAAGAAAATAATTAAAGAAGTTGAATTATCAAAGCTAACTAATAAATGCTTTAATTATTTAAATTATGGGATGAAGACTAAACACCAAATTTACGAATATCTAAATAAGCAAAATGATAAACAAGATAGTGATAACAAATATAGTAAAAGTGATTATCATTATGTAATTGAAAGATTAGAGTCTTTAGGATATATCGATGATTTAGCTTTTTCTAAGAATTATATTAATGAACACAAACAATATAAAGGAAGAAAATATATTGAAAGAGAGCTAAATAATAAGGGAGTAGATTCAATAATTATTATAGAAGCACTAAACTCTTTAGATGAAGAAGAAGAATATGAGGCGGCACTAAAAATAGCAAATAAGTTAAGTGCTATAAATAGGAAATATCCGCTTAAAAAACAAGAAATGCTTTTATCTTCTAAATTAGCAAGAGATGGCTTTTCTAGTGAAATAATTAGAAAAATCATTACGAGCATTGAATTAGTTGATGATTCTTCATTTATGTTAGAGAAAGATTTAAATAAGCTAATAAAAAAATATGATGGCAAAGATATTAGCGTTTATGAAAAAAGGCAAAAAATACTTGCTTCATTACTAAATAAAGGATACTCCTTTAGACAATTAGAAGATTCAATTAAAGAAATAAAATAAATTATCTGGATGATCAAAATATCATACTTGATAATTTTTTTATTTTATAATTTTAATTAAAGAAAAGTATGTTATAATAACAAAAAAGAGGTTTACATATATGAAAAAAATTAAAGCTATAATTTTTACATTATTAATTTTATTAATTGCTTTATGCACATTAATCAATGTTAATGCAGAAAGCGATGAAGAAGCATTAATTAATGGTAAAGGGGGAACCGTTTATTATTATGGTACTACTGATCCAGTAATGATACCTAAATCATACAAAGAAAAGACAACTGAATTTAGAGGTACATGGGTTTCATTCTATGCAGGTGATATTAATTCATATCAATCTAAAACACAAATGATGAACCAATTAAATGCTATTTTAGATACATTAGAAGAATATAATATGAATACTGTAGTATTTCATATTAGAACTCATAATAATGCATATTATGATTCAGAACTTGCACCTATTGCTCCAGATGTAAAAGCATGTAATTTTAAAGAATGGGATTACTTAGAATGGTTTATTAATGAATGCCATAAACGTGGTATTGAATTCCATGCTTGGTTAAATCCATATCGTATTTCTTCTGTTGCAATAAGTAATGAAGAAATCAAAACAAAATATGCTAATTTTCCTAATAACCCAGCACATAGTTTAAGCAATGTTTTAAATGGTGGTGACGAAGGCGCTATCTTAGACCCAGGTATTCCAGAGGTTAGAGAATATATTAATGATGTTGTAATGGAAATTGTAAATAAATACGATGTTGATGCTATTCATTTTGATGATTATTTTTACATCTCAGGTATCGATGATTCAGCAACAAGAACAAAATACAATAAAGCTAAATTAAGTATTGGTGATTTTAGAAGAAGTGCAGTAGATTCTTTAATTGAAGATTTAAATCAATCTTTAAAGAAATATAATAGAGATAATAATAAGTCAGTTCAATTAGGTATTTCTCCAACTGGAGTATATCGTAATGGTTCTTTCGTAAAAGAAAGTAGCTTCCGTTATGATGCTAGTGGTACTTTAACTTACCCTCTATCTTCAGGTACTGCAGGATATGAACATTATGATAGCCCATTATATTGTGACACAAAGAAATGGGTTGATAATTCTTGGATTGATTATGTAATTCCTCAATGTTATTCAGCTTTAGATATGACACAAAGTTCTCCAGCTGCAGAAACTTATTGGTGGAATGGTGTTGTTAAAAACAAGACATGTAAATTATATATTGGTATTGGTTTATACAAGATGGGAACAGCTAACCAAGATGGTTGGACTACTAACCCTGATGAATTATTAAAACAATTAAGATATTATCAAAAATTAGAAAACGTTGATGGTGTTTGCGTTTATGAATATTCAAGCTTAGTAACTAAGAAAAATACAGATGCATTAAAAGCTTTAAGAGAAGAATATTGGACTACTAAAGCAATCAATCCTCAGGTTGATAATTTTATGAACTATGTGGATTCAAATGTTAGTGTTGAGAATTTAAAGATTTATAAATCTAATGATAATACTTCTGTTTGTTTAGCTTTTGATAAATTAGAAAATGTATATCGTTATGCTATTTATAAATACCAAGATAAATTAGATATCACAGATAGAAAACAAATAGTTGGTATTTGTGGTGCAAATAAAAATTCTGATTACGTTTCATTTACTGATTATGAATATACTGAGAATGCAAAATATGCTATTATTCCTATTACTCTAGCTAATACTTTAGCTAAAGAAAAAGAGATAAGTATAAGTGATGCTAAAGACTTTGATTTAAGTGTTGGTGAAATAAGTATTGAAGTTGGAGAACCAACAACTTATGGAGGAGTAATTAATGTTATCTTCTTGAACCCAACTATCTATGTAGGTACTAAAGGAACATTCTCAATATATGTATCATATGATGAAAACTTTAGTGAGTATGAAGTTTATAATGAAAATAGTGAATATAATTTAACTGGTTCAAATATTTTAAGAGTTCCATATAACGATAAAGGTATGAAACAATATATTAAAGTTGTTTGCACAAATGAATATGGAAGCTTTGAATCAGAAGTTCATGAAGCTTCATTAAGTTTTGATGCAATATCATTACTTGATTATATTCAAAATATGAATAATGAATTTTATAAGGGGTTGTTTAACTAGGTAAATAATATGAAAAAGCTAGTAACATTATGTTTAGCGATAATATTTACTACTTTATTATTAGCTTGTAATAGAGACTACAAAGTATCTTTCGTAATAAATGATGGTGATATCTTAGATCAATACATCCCTAAAAATGGTACAATTAATAATTTTGTGCCAAATAGAGAAGGCTGTGAATTTGTATGTTGGTTATTAGATGATGAAGAATTTGATGCTAATACACCAATTACTGATAATATAATCTTACACGCAAGTTTTAAATTAAATGATTTAAATGTAACTTACTATATTGGTGATGAAGTATATTTAAATGTTATAACTAATATAGAAACATTATTAAAAGAACCTAAACAACCAGAAAAAGAAGATTATATATTTTTATCTTGGGAAACAGTAGATGGAAATGATTTTGAATTTGGTAAGGTAGTTACATCTGATTTAAAATTATATGCTAATATGGTTTTAGATTCAGAATATAAAATTAAGTTAAAAGTAAGTTTTAATTCAACTGGTGCTAAACAAGATATTGAAGACATTTATATTAATCGTTTAGATAAAATTAGTGATCTACCAGAGGTAAGTTTTGAAGGCCATGAATTTTTAGGTTGGTATATTAATGATGTAAAGATTGATGAAGATACAATCATTAAAGAAACCAAAGATTTTACATTGATTGCCAAATGGAAAGAAATAGAATAAAAAAAGAAGATTAATTAGTATTAGCTAATTAATCTTTTTTAAAACTCATAATTTTTGAAGAAATATGCTAAACCAGATTCTTTTACGGTTTTAGTAATATAGTTTGCATATTTAAGTAATTCGGGGTGACTATCACCCATAGCAACACCAATATATGAAAAGTCCAACATTTCAATATCGTTGTGCCCATCCCCGATTGCTATTGTTTTATCTTTAGGGATATTATAATATTTTCTTATTCTTTCTAAAGCTAGAGCTTTAGATGTTATTGGGTTGTATAATTCAGATACTGCGGTTTCATTAGTGAACCAATATCTAATTCTTACTTCCTTATAATAATCTCTTACATAATCTTCAAGTTCTTTTTCAGAACCCACCTTTGAGAATAGAATAGATCCATTAGGATTCTTATCTAATATTTTTTCAAAGCTACCTACATGTAAGTTTCCGCCATCTAAATGTAAATAAGGTTTAATATATTCAGTGTCATCAAGTAAATAAATATCGTCTTTGTTTTCAGAAAATGCGTTAATTAATATATCTTTCTTTGCATTTAGAAATTTAATTAGTGGTTCTTTATCAATTGTAATCATTGTTGTTTCAAAATTAGGATCATTAGGACTATGTACCCATGCACCATTATAATTTATAATTGGAGTGTTAAGTCCGATTATGTTATAAAAATACATACTACTTCTCCATGGTCTTCCTGTAGCTATTACAATATAATTGTTTTTTGCTAATTCTTTTAAAACTTCGAAGCTTTCTTTATCGATATTATCAAAACCAGTTACGATTGTATTATCCAAATCTACGGCTATTAAATATCCCTTTAAATCTTTATAATTCATATTATCACGCTCAAAAATATTTTATGAAAATATTATACCATAAATCTTAAATTTACGCAAAACATAGTTAAAATATTTAAAGTAAGTTTAAATTGAAAAAAAAGACTAATTGATGTATAATATTGATATAAGTGGAAATATGCGCATATTTTAAAAAGGATGAAAAAAATGATTTTAAATTTCTGGGAAAGTATTAGAGAAGAGATAATAGAAATATTTACTAATATAAGTTTAGGTAGTTTAATTACTTTATTCTTTGGAATTGTAATTGGTATATTAATTGCCATTATTTGTTATGCCACTATGTTTACTAATAAACTTAAAAAGAAAGAGAAAGACAATAATTTTAAAAGCGCAAATTTAAAGAAAAAAGATAAAAAGAACTTAAGCAAAGAAGAAAAAGAAGACTTAGAGAAATTAGAAACAGAACAAATTGAGCTAATTAAGAATTATATAGAATCTAGTAAGAAAGAATACCTTGATGAAGGTGCTGGTTTAGGTTTTGGGGAAAAGATTACAATAGCTAAGGATGTAGGCTATAATATGGCCTTATCAATAGCTAAGGTTTATTATCCAAAATCTAAACATCCTTTATTTGAATTATCTATTGAAGAATTAATTATGTTAGATAGATATATCGCAGATAGAATTGAGGGTGTATTTGATTCTAAGGTATTAAGAGTATTTAAAAAAGTAAAGGTATCACAAATATTAACTATTTTAGATGCAAAGAAAAAAATTGACGATAGTAAAATAGTTAAAAGTGCAAAGAAAATGCGTATTGGCGGTATCGGTAAAATTGTAATGAGTGCAGTTAACTTAATAAATCCAGGATATTGGATTAAGAAATCACTTATGAAAATTACTACTACAGTAGGAACAGATAAAGTGGTATGTATCATTCTTGGAATTATTGGTGAAGAAGTAGCTAAAATATATAGCAAGAATGTATTTATATCTTCAGAGGAACAAATCGCTTTAGAAGAAGAATTAAAAGAAATTGAAGAAGAAGAGCCTGAAGAAAGAAAGGAGAAATAAAATGGTTGAAAAAAGAAATTTTTATATTCCTCAAATAGAAGAAGAGGAAAAAGAAAGTAAGGTTGTGGAAAATAAACCTAAAGAAAAAGATCGTTATATTCCTGATCAATTTGTTTCTCCTATCAGTGGAAGAAATGTAAAGGACGAAGTAAGTTATCCAAGCGTTTCATATAACAATGGTGGAAAGCAATATGATACTTTTAGAGACGAAGATAAGAAGCAAAGAAAGAATGATTATTCTGACTATATTATCAAAACTGAAAGCTCATATTCTAATGCGGAAACTAGAAATGCATATGGAGGAAGTAACCCAATATATAAAGAGGAAGTTAAACCTATACAAAATCCTTACCAAGAACATAATGAAGCTCCTTTTGTAAGCCCAAGAATTATTGATAATAATCCATATAAAGAGGAAGAAGAAATAAAATACCCTACTTATGATACAAATGATACTTTAAATAATGAATCTGTTAGTCCATATGAAAACAATCAAGAAATTGTTAATGATGATATTGAAAGTATCTTTGAAGAAGTAAAAAGAGAAGAAGTAAAAGAAGAAGAAAAGAGCGAAATAACAAGACCAAGAAGAGTTAATTTAAATGAAACTCCAAGTGATAAGCAATATAAGCCTAAACTTGAAATGAAGAAAAAATATTATTATCCACCTTTGTCTTTAGTTAGAAAGAAGCCTTCTGATCAAGCTACATTATATAGTGGTGTAGAAAAGCAAAGAGATATTATTAATAGAACATTAGAGGAATTTGGTGTAGGTGGTAGAGTTGTAAACTTTACTAAAGGTCCTACTGTTACATTGTTTGAAATTCAATTAAATCCTGGTGTTAATTATAATAAAATCCCACCACTACAATATAACTTCCAAGGAAACTTAGAAGCTGTAAGTATTAGATTAGAATGTCCAATACCTGGTAAATCTACAGTAGGTATTGAAGTACCTAATATTGACCGTGATATGGTATATTTTGGTGATTTAATTAGTGATGAGAAATTCTTACATGATGATAATCCTTTAAATGTATTATTAGGATTAGATATTTCAGGAAAACCAATTCATGTAGATATATCTAAGATGCCACATGGATTAATTGCTGGTTGTACTGGTTCTGGTAAGAGTGTATGTATTAATTCTACTATTACTAACATTTTATTTAAGGCTCATCCAGATGATGTAAAGCTAATTTTAATTGACCCTAAGAAAGTAGAATTTAGTAAATTTAGAGGTATACCTCATTTAGCTACACCTATAATCACTGACCCTAAACTTGCAGTAGCTAGTTTGAAATGGGCTGTAGATGAAATGGAAAATCGTTATGAATTGTTTGCATCAGTTGGTGCAAGTAAATATAAAGAATATTTAGAGATTACCGGTGGAACTAAAGAAGTTAAGCATTTACCATATATAGTAATAATAATCGATGAATTCGCTGACTTAATTTTAAATTGTCCTGATGTAGAAGAAAGTGTTATGAAATTAACTCAAAAGGCAAGAGCAGCTGGAATTCATCTATTAGTAGCAACTCAAAGACCTTCAGTAAATGTAATTAATGGCACTATTAAAACTAATATACCAAGTCGTATTGCATTTAAAGTTAATAAACCTTTAGACTCAAATATCATCTTAGATAGACCAGGTGCTGAAAAGCTATTAGGTAATGGTGATATGCTATATATTGATGAATTAGGAGTATCAAGAAGAATTCAAGGTGCTTATATTTCTGATTCAGAAATTAGAGATGTTGTAAGTTATATTAACGATAATTATGATGGTGAGTTCTTAATTGCCACAGATGTTTTAGAAAAGAAATCAAGCCCTGGCTTTGGTGAAGGTGGGGAAGATGCTATAAATGATGAATTGTTTGTAAAGATTGCAAGATATGTAGTTGATACACAAAATGCAAGTATAAACAAGATTCAAAAAACTTTTGGATGTGGATTTAATAGAGCATCAGCTATCATTGATAAATTAGAGGAGCTAAATATTGTATCTGAAAATTTAGGTAGTAGAGCTAGAACTGTACTAGTTGAACCTGAAGATTTAGAAGATATTTTGAATAACTTATAATGGATGAAAATGAATTATTAAATAATGATTCATCAAATGAAGAAATAATAAATTTAGAAGTAAATGAAGAAGTAGATGTTAGTAAATATAAAAAAATGTTATTTACTAAGATTTTAGTAAAAGCATTAATTACTTTTGGATCTATTTTATTTATTTGCTTGTTCTTAATATTTGATGATGTAAATTCAAGTGTAACAGGCCCAATTGAATCTTTAATATATTATTTCAAAACAGGCTTTTATCTTGAACTTACGGGAGCTTTAGGAATTTATGAATATTTAATCATAATAACACTTGCAATTGTTATATGGGTAATATTTGTAATATTGTTATATAAAAATACTATAAGTCCAAAAGATATTGTATTTTTAGCTGTTGGAGATACTAAAAAAAGAACTGAATATGTTTCAATGTATGGTGAAGAAAAGAAACATATATATGAAAAGAAAACTAAGAAAGTTGTTTTAACTTATTCTATTATTGATTATTACATGATAATTATAATAGCTGTGTTAACTGTTCTTTTCATGTTTACTTTTATTATGTTTCCAGCTGTGGTAAGTCAATCATCAATGGAAGATACTTTATATGAAGGTAATAGAGTATTAGTCTTTAATACTAATAAACTTGAAAAAGGTGACATAATTGTATTTAGTTATGATTACGATTATCAACAAAAATATGGTTGTGATGAAAATGAATTATTGATAAAGAGAGTTATTGCTACTAGTGGTGATGAATTCTCTTGTATTAATGGTGTAATCTATATTAATGGTTTAGCTATGAATGAAGATTATGTTTCTTCATCAAACAAAGAATCAGACACATATACTTTAAATGATGTAATTAAACATAATTCTAATGCATCTACAATTAAAGCTTTAATGGATGGTGAAAATAAGATACCTGAAGGCTACATTTTAGTTTTAGGTGATAATAGAAGAGTTAGTAATGATAGCGAAGAATTTGGTTTAGTATGTGTTAAGCAAGTTGTTGGTAAAGTTAAATATTATAAGAGTAGTGATGGTTGGAAGAATATAGAAAAATAATTGGTGGTTATATGAATAATATACAATGGTTTCCTGGCCATATGGCTAAGGCAAACAGAGAAATAGAAGAAAAATTAAAATTAGTTGATATTGTGCTTGAACTAATTGATGCAAGAATTCCTAAATCTAGTTTAAATCCTATGTTTGAGCAACTACTTCAAAATAAAAAGAAAGTAGTTGTTATGACTAAAATTAAAATGGCTGATACACAATATAATAATATGTGGAAAGAACATTACGAGAAAAATAATGTTAATGTAGTATTAGTAGATAGTATTAGTGGTTTTAATGTAAATAAAATTACAAATATTTGTAAAGAAGTTTTAAAAGAAAAAATCCAAAAAGATTTAGACAGAGGAATGAAAGCAAGACCAATAAGGGTTATGGTTATAGGCATACCTAATGTGGGAAAGAGCACATTAATCAATAAGCTAGTAGGTAAAAATATTACAGTTACCGCAAATAAGCCTGGTGTTACTAAGTCCCAACAATGGATACGTATCAATAAAGATTTAGACTTGCTTGATACTCCTGGGGTTTTATGGCCAAAGTTTGATGATATAGTAACAGGATATAATTTAGCTTTAACTGGCGCTATTAAAGATGATATTATTCATAATGACGATATGGTATTATATTTCTTAGATTATTTGAAAAAGAATTATCCTAATTCTTTGGAAAAATATTCATGCGATGTATCATTATCAAATCTAGAGATTTTAGATAAAATAGCATCTATCAATCATTTCTATAAACAAAATAAAGATATTGATTATGATAGAGTATATAATTTAATTATTAATGACTTTAGAAGTTTAAAACTAGGATTAATTACATTAGAGGCACCAAATGAGTAAGTTTGTATTACCTGAAGTGATTGATAAATATTATTACGAAAATGAGTTAGCAAAATTAGGATACAAATATATAGCAGGTTGTGATGAAGTTGGTAGAGGCCCAATGGCTGGACCACTAGTTACTGCTAGTGTTATCTTACCTAGTGATTTTCGTATTGAAGGCTTAGATGATTCTAAAAAATTAAGTCCTAAAAAAAGAGAAGAATTATCTAAAATTATTAAAGAAAAAGCTATTGATTATTCTATTACTTATATTAGTGTTAGTGACGTTGATAAACTGAATGTGTATGAAGCAAGTAAACAAGGAATGATAGAATGTGTAAGAAAATTAAAAAAATGTGATTATGTGTTAACTGACGCTATGCCAATAGATTTTGAAATTCCAGTTAAAAGCTTAATCAAAGGGGACATTTTATCTGCATCAATTGCAGCTGCATCAATTATCGCTAAAGTAGAAAGAGATAATTATATGGCTCAAATGGCTAAAGTATATCCTAATTATGGTTTTGAAAAACATAAAGGATATGTCACTAAAGCTCATTTAGAAGCAATAAAAAAATATGGTGTATCAGAGATTCATAGAAGGAGCTTTGCACCAGTTATTGAAGTATTAAATAGAAAATAGATTCCTAATATTTGGGAATCTTTTTTTATGAAAACACACTTAAGAAAAAATGTTTTCATAAAAATAAAAATTATTTAAGTTGACAAAACTCAAGTTGTAATTATATAATACTATTACACTCGAGATGAGTTTTTTAAAAATGGAGTAAGAAAATGAGTAAATGCTTAGTAATAGTGGAATCACCTGCTAAATCTAAAACAATTGAAAAATACTTAGGAGAAGATTATATCGTAACTTCTAGTAAAGGCCATATTAGAGATCTTACTACAAGGGGATATGGAGGCTTTGGAGTTGATATAGATAATGGTTTCCAACCAATGTATAAGATAATGAAAGATAAGCATGAAACTGTAAAGGATTTAAAAGCTTTAGTTAAAAAAGTTGATAAAGTTTATCTTGCAACCGACCCAGATAGAGAAGGAGAAGCTATCAGTTGGCATTTATATGAAACACTAAATTTAGCTAAAAAGGATTATGAAAGAATAGTGTTCCATGAAGTTACTAAAGATGCTGTTTTAAAAGCAATTGAAAATGGACGTGAAATTGATATGGATTTAGTTCATTCTCAAGAATCTAGAAGAATAGTAGATAGAATTATTGGTTTTAGTTTATCTAAGTTACTTCAAAAGAAGATTGGTTCTAAATCTGCAGGACGTGTACAATCTGTAGCCTTAAAATTAATTGTAGATAGAGAGAAAGAAATAGAAAAATTTAAGCCAGAAGAGTATTGGGATATATCTTTAGAATTTACTAAAAAATTAAAAAAGGTTAAAGCTTTACTTACTAAATATAATGGTAAAAACATTAAAGTAACTAGTAAAGAAGAAAATGATCATATTTTAAGTGAACTTAGTGATGACTTTAAAATTAAGTATATTGAATATAAGAAAAAAGAAAAAGGACCAAAACCTCCTTTCACTACATCTACTCTTCAGCAAGATGCATCTAGCAAGCTTAATTTCCAAGCTAAGAAAACAATGCAAATAGCTCAAGTATTATATGAAGGTGTAGATATTGAAAAAGAACGTGTAGGTTTAATTACTTATATGCGTACTGACTCAATAAGACTAAGCGATGAATTTATTAATGAAGCTAAAAAACATATTATCAAAAATTATGGTGAAGAATATTATCACGGATATAAGAAGTTTGAAGTAAAAACTAAAAACATTCAAGATGCTCATGAAGCTATTAGACCTTCTAACTTAAAATATACACCTGATAAAGTGAAAGCATTCTTAAGTGCTGATGAATTAAAATTATATACAATGATTTATGATAGAGCAGTTTCGTCATTAATGACTAACGCTGTTGTGGAAGAAGAAAAAGTATCTATTGAAAACAATGCATATCAATTTGAAACATCTGGTGAAAGAGTAATATTTGAAGGATATATGAAAGTGTTTTCTAAATATGAAGATGATGATGCAAAGAGGCTTCCCGATTTAGAGTGTGGTGAAATCATTAAAAATCCTAAAGTAGAAGGAATCCAAAAATTTACTAATCCTCCACTAAGATATAATGAAGCAAGATTAATTAAGAAGATGGAAGAATTAGGTATTGGTAGACCATCTACTTATGCAGTTACAATAGAAACACTTAAAATTAGAGGATATGCAAAATTAGACCGTAAGAATTTTGTGCCAACTAAGCAAGGTATTCTTACTATGGAAAAATTAGAAGAATATTTTAATAGAGTAATTAATATTGAATACACTGCAGAGATGGAAAAAGGCTTAGATGATATTAGTGAAGGTAAAGTTGAATGGAATAAGGAAGTAAGTGACTTCTATGCAATTTATAAACCTATATTTGATGAAGCTGAAGCTAATATGGAAAGAATGTATCCAATTGAAACCGATGAATTATGCCCAGAATGTGGAAGTAAGCTTTTAATCAGAAATGGTAGATTTGGTGAATTTATAGCATGCTCTAATTTTCCTAAATGCCATTATACAAAAAAACAAGAGGAAACAATTGTACCTGTATCAACTGGTATTAAGTGTCCTAATTGTGAACATGGTATGATCGTTGAAAGAATAAGTGGAAGAGGTAGAAGTAAGGGGCAAAAGTTCTATGCATGTGACCAATATCCAAAATGCAAGACTACATATACATCATTAGATGAAGTTAAAAAATAATAAATATGTGTAATATGATGGAAACATTATATTGCACTTTTTTGTTTAATATATGTCGATTTTAGAGTGAAAAAATGCGAGTCAGCTTTATAAAACTTGACTAAATACATATATGTGTGTTATTATATTAGAGTTGTTTTAGTGAGGAATTTTAAAAATGGCTAGAATACAAAAAAGATTTGATATTAAAAAAGAGAATAAAAAACCTAGAAAAATATTGATGCCTATAGAATGGTTTGGAAGTATCCCTGTTGTTATACTTGCAAGACTAAAATTAAGAAAGCATAATATGAAAGGTGTTAAAGGACCTTATTTAGTTTTATCTAATCATGCATCAATGGTAGATTTTCAAACTGTAATTACTGCATGCTTCCCACACAGATTACATTGGGTAGTTTCAATTGAAGAATTTGTAGGTAGAGAATGGTTAATGAGAGGTATTGGTGGTATACCAAAAAGAAAGTTTACTACAGGTACTACTTTGATTAGACAAATGGTTACTGCTTTACAAAAAAATAAGAAGTCAGTTGTTGTTTATCCTGAAGCAAGATTTAGTTTAGCTGGTATTACTGAAGATATCGGAAAAGCGTTAGGCAAATTTGTAAAGCTTGCAAAGGTACCAGTGCTTGTATTAAACCAAAAAGGTAACTTTATTAGAAGCCCACAATGGTGTAAACATCCTATTAGACATATACCATTAAGAGCTGATTTAACATGTGTTGCTAATAAAGAAGAAGTATTGACATTATCAGCTGATGAAATTCAAGAAAGAATAGAAAAGGCATTTGTTTATGATGATTATCAATATCAATATGATAACAAGATAAAAATCAAGACAAAGAAGAGAGCTCAAAATATTCACAAAATTTTATATAAGTGCCCTATCTGTGGTGAAGAGCATTATATGAGATCTGAAAACACAATGCTATGGTGTGATAATTGTGGTGCTAAGTGGGAAATGGACGTATATGGAAGACTTCATTCATTAACAGGTGAAGATAAATTTAATCATGTTCCTGATTGGTATAGATGGGAAAGAGATTGTGTTAATAAAGAAGTTGAAGATGGTACATATTATTTTGAAGATAAAGTTAGAATAGAAGAATTATATTCCGCAAAGATTGGCTTTGTAAATTTAGGTGAAGTAACTATGAAGCAAGACTTAAGTGGTATATACCTAAATGGTAAGCTAGATAATGGTACTGAATTTAACTTATTTAAACCAGCTGAATCTACAGCTTCTCTTCATATTGAATACAATTTCAAAAAACGTGGTGATGCAATGGATATTAATACTTTAGATAGCACATGGTTTGTATATCCTTTGAATTATGATAACATAATTACTAAGATGCACTTCGCTACAGAAGCTATATATCACAAAGCTTTAAGAGACAAAAATATTGATAAGTAAGGCGTTAAATCATTGATTTAGCGTCTTTTTTTGCTTTCCTAAATTATTTATAAAAAATAAGTGCTAGTTATTAAAAATAAAAGCCTTTTTCTCTTTTAAATATTGGAAAAATATGATATAATAATATATATGATGGAGGCGTGTGGCCTAATGGGATTATTTAGTTTTTTAAAGAAAAATAAAGAGAAAAAAGAACAATTAAGAAAGTATGAAGTAGGTATGGAGAAAACTAGAAAATCTAGTTTTTCTAGACTTAGTGCTTTATTTAATAAATCAAGTCAGATTAATGATGATTTGTTTGACGAATTAGAAGAAATCTTTGTAATGGCTGATATTGGTGTTGATACAGTTGTGGAATTCGTTGACGAATTAAGAGAAGACGTTAGAGTTAAAGGCATTACTAATGCTACTGATTTACAGCCTATAGTAGTAGATAAAATGTTTGACATTTATCTAAAAGGGGAGGTAGTAAATTCTAACTTGCGTTTTAATAAGGATGGATTAAGTGTATTCTTGTTCGTTGGTGTAAATGGTGTTGGTAAGACTACTACTATTGCTAAGATTGCAAATAAACTTAAGAACGAAGGTCATAAAGTATTAATTGCTGCTGGTGATACATTTAGAGCTGGAGCTACTGAACAATTAGAAGTTTGGGGTGAAAGAGTAGGATGTAAAGTAGTTAGCGGTAAAGAAGGTGCCGACCCATCTAGTGTTATCTATGAAGGCATTAAAAAAGCTAAAGAAGAAGGCTATGATGTATTACTTTGTGATACAGCTGGTAGGCTTCAAACAAAAGTTAATTTAATGAAGGAATTAGAAAAGATGAAGAAAGTAATATCAAGAGAGGTTGAAGGTGCTCCTCAAGATACTTTACTTGTAATTGATGCAACTACAGGACAAAATGGTTTGAGTCAAGCTAAGGCTTTTATAGAAGCTACTGATGTTAGTGGGGTTGTGCTTACTAAATTAGATGGTACAGCTAAAGGTGGCATTGTACTTGCCATAAGAGATAAATACAATATCCCAATTAAGTTTGTATGCTTAGGTGAAAAAGTTAATGATATTGAATATTTTGATATTGAAAGTTATGTATATGGATTATTCAGTGACATTATAAAGGAAGAAGAATAATGGAAAAAGATGAATTATATTCTAAGAAAGAACATATGGCATCTTTGTATGATGTATATCAAAACTTATTAACTGAAAAGCAAAGAACATATTTTGAAAGCTATTACTTTGATGATTTATCATTAGGCGAAATAGCCTTAGAAAATGGCATAAGTAGAAATGCGGTATTTGTAAGCTTGAAAGCAATATGCACATCATTAGATACTTATGAAGAAAAGTTAGGAATTTTAAAAATTAAAAATAAAATAAATGATATTATTGTAAAGCATGAAAATGCAAAATCAGAAGAAGTAAAAGAAATAATAAAAGAATTAATAAATATAGAAATGGAGTAAAGCTATGCCATTTGAAAGTTTATCTGAAAGATTACAAATGAGTATGCGTCGTATCACAGGACGTGGACGCTTAAATGAAAATGATATTGATGAAATGATGAAAGAAGTCCGTCTTTCATTATTAGAAGCCGATGTAAACTATAAGGTTGTAAAAAACTTTATCGCTGACGTTAAAGAAAAAGCTTTAGGCGAAAAGATCATGAAATCTTTAACTCCTGGAGATCAAGTAGTTAAAATTGTTCATGATGAATTAAAGAAATTAATGGGTGATGAAGCTAGCGAAATAGTATATAAAGAAAACGGTATGACTGTTGTTATGCTTGTGGGTTTACAAGGTGCTGGTAAAACTACTCATTGCGGTAAGCTTGCTCAATATTTAAGAAAGAAAGATAAAAAAAGACCATTACTTATTGCAGGTGACATCTACCGTCCTGCTGCTATTGACCAATTAGTTACAGTAGGTAAGCAATTAGGTATTGAAACTTTCGAGATGGGTAATAAAGAAAAAGTTACCACAATCGTAAGTGAAGGCTTGAAATATGCGCGTAAAATGAATTATGATTTAGTAATCATAGACACAGCAGGTAGACTTCATATTGACGATGAATTAATGAAGGAATTACAAGATGTATGCGCTGTAGCTAAACCTGATGAAGTTATCTTGACTATTGACTCTATGATGGGTCAAGATGCCATCAATGTTATTACAACTTTTAATGAAAAATTAAAACTTACAGGTTGTATCCTAACAAAATTAGATGGTGATACTAGAGGTGGTGCTGCTTTATCAATTAGATATTTAACTAACGTGCCAATTAAGTATATAGGTTTAGGTGAAAAGCTAGACCAATTAGAATTATTCCATCCTGATAGAATGGCAGGAAGAATATTAGGTATGGGTGACGTTGTAAGTTTTGTAGAAAAAGCAACAGAAAGTATTGATGAAGACGAAGCCTTAAAGCTAATGGAAAAAATTCAAAAAGGCGTATATAACTATAATGACTTTTTAAAACAATTAAAGTGGATTAAAAGAATGGGTTCACTAAAAAGCTTATTAGGTATGATACCTGGTATTGGAAGTCAAATCAAAAATGTGGATATTGATGATAAGCAATTAGTATATATTGAAACTATAGTATCATCAATGACAGCTGAAGAGAGACGTAAACCAGAATTAGTATCAAAAAGTCCTAGTAGAAGAGAAAGAATCAGCAAAGGTTCTGGTAGAAGTTATCAAGAAGTTAATAACTTGGTTAAGCGCTTTGAAGATATGGCAACTCAACTTAAAAAAATGGCTGGCATGAGCGAAAGTGATATGCAAAGAAGTATGAAGACAGGCCAAGGTATGCCTCAATCTAAACAAAAAAAGGGTAAAGGTAAAGGTAGAGGAAACTTTAGAATTGGCTAAATAAAATAATAGGAGGTTACTTCATGAGTAACGAATTAGAATTAGAAAAAATAATTAAAGATTATGCAGTTTCAAATACTAAAACAAGTTCTAAACGTTTAGCGTTTTTTGACGAAGTTTTCTCAAAAGTAAGAAGAGGAAATAGAGAAGGAAATGATGCGATTAAAACTATTGAAAAAGCATATCAAGAAGAACTAAAAATTGAAAGCGAAAAATTCAATGAATTAACATCTAATATAGGTGCAATTGAAGCTGAATTAAAGAGTGGACTTGATGCATATTATGAAAATTATAACATTGAAAATGAAACAAAAAAATTAGAAGATGCTAAAGAAAAAGGTATGCAGCCTAAACAATTAATTTTTAGAAAAGAAACTCATGATGTAAATTTCAAATTAGATCGTATTTTAAAAGAAGAGAAAGATATATTAAAAGCTAAGCAAGATGAATATGATGAATTAGAAAAAACATATCAAGCTAAGATTAATGAATTAGAAAAGAAATTAAAATATGAACTAAATAAAGAAAAACAAGCAACTATTAACACAAGTGATGAATCACAAAAACGCTTGCTTGAAACTAATGATCGTCGCGAAATCAAAAAGCTAAATAAAACTTTACAAGAAATTAGAAAAGAAAGTATTAAGAAGATTAGAAAAATAAGACTAGAATATCTAGACTTAATTAAAAACGAAAATATTGACTTCGCAAACAAGAAAAAAGATTATGATTTATCAATGGTTGATATTAACCAAGATTTTAAAATCAAAAAGCAAGAATTAGAAAGCGAAAGAAAAAGAGTTAATTTACGTTACCAAATTGAATTAGATAAATATGATTTTGGAAGTAAACGTGCAATCAATAATTTAAATAAAAAGATGATTGCGAAAAAGAACAGTTTGATTTTATCATATTTAGAAAAAGAAAAAGATTTAGTAACAGCTTATAGAGAAGACGCTAAAGAGGATATAAAAAAGCGTATAATAATTAGTGAAGACGTTATGAAGGTAATGGACTCTAATTATAAAGCTGTCTATGAAACTTTAAAGCTTAGTGATTTAGTAATTGATAATAATTACATTGATGAACTTAAAAATATACGTTCATTATTTGGTGAATTTATCGAATTCACATTCATTAATATAAGTGCACTTCATCAAGAATATATCACTAAAGAAATTGAAAGTGAATATGATGTAATCAAATTATTTATAAACGCAAAAGCAAACATTGATGTTTTATGCAAAAAAGACTATAAAGCTTATGCTTCTAGACTTGAGGATTTATACAATAAATTCAAACAAGAGTCTGCGGAAAAAGCTCATGAATTTGAAAATAAATTAGATGAATTATATGATAAGGTTGTTGAATTTATTAATTCAATCTTTGCATCATTAGAAGGTATTTGGAAAGATAGTGATATGAGATCTAAATACCATAAGGAATTAAGTGATTTATTTAGTGTTGGAGTAGATGAAAACATCAAGTATCAAAAGGATTATTACGAACATGAACTTAATACATTTGAATATGTAGATAATGTATTAAATAAATATAATGATGCTTTAAGTTCATCAAACAAAGAAAACGATGATACTAGTAAGAATCATGAACAAGTCGATAAAGAGATTAGTGATAATCAAGTAGCATATAACAGCCAAAAAGAAAAAGAATTAGCAGATATTGATTCAGAAATGCAAGCATTAATTAAAGAAATTAATGATGATGCATTAAAACAAAAAGAAGAAATCAATAACACACTAAATACTACAGTAACAAATATCAATACAAAATTAGAAAACGACAAGAAAGAAATCGAAGACGATTATAATACAGAACTTAATTTACTTAAGAATTAAGAGAAAGATGTGAGTCCATGTTTGATTTTATAAAAGGTAAAGTAGCATATATAAGTGCTAAAAATATTGTGTTAGAAAATAATGATTTAGGTTACATTATTCATACTTCTAATCCATATTCTTATAAGGTAGGAGACACTATTACAGTATTTACTTATGCATATATTAGGGAAGATACATTTGATTTATATGGCTTTATTACAAGAGAAGAAAGAGACCTATTTATAAAATTAATCTCAGTGAAAGGAATCGGACCAAAAGGTGCTTTAGCTATACTTGCAAGTGGTGAAATAAATGAATTAGAAAATGCAATTATGCAAGGTGACGCTAAATACTTACAAAAATTCCCTGGCATTGGCGTTAAAGCTAGTGGGCAAATCATTCTAGATTTGAAAGGTAAAATTATTAGTACAAATGAAGTTAGTGCTAACCCTAAACTTGAAAATGTAAAGGAAGCTTTAAGAAGTTTAGGATATTCAAATACTGAACTTAAAAAGCTTGATAAGTTTTTACTTGATAATGTTGAATTATCAATTGAAGAATTAATCAAGATATCACTAAAAAAGATGTTATAGGAGAGTATAATGGCAAATATCAACTCAAGAGATATTCAAGAAGAAGATTTACTTTTTGAAGAAAGTGATAAAAGTTTAAGACCTTTGAAATTAAGTGAATACGTTGGCCAAGAAAACTTAAAAGAAATGCTGAATGTATTTATTAAAACTGCAATACAAAGAGAAGAAACTTTAGATCATGTTTTATTATATGGTCCTCCAGGATTAGGTAAAACAACACTTGCAAATATTATTGCTAATGAAATGGGAGCAAACTTCAAACAAGTAACAGCACCATCTATTACTAGAACTGGTGATTTAGCTGCTATTTTGTCTTCATTAGAAGCTGGTGATGTATTATTTATTGATGAAATTCATAGACTTCCAAAAATAGTTGAAGAGGTATTATATTCAGCTATGGAAGACTATTCAATTGATATTGTTGTGGGAAAAGATAGTTCAGCACAAACTATTAAGATAGAACTTCCACCATTTACTTTAATTGGTGCTACAACTAGATGTGGTGATATATCTAGTCCACTTAGAGATAGATTTGGTATTATCAATCAATTAAATTATTATACAGTTGATGAATTAAAACAAATCGTTAATAGAACCGCAAAAGTGTTTAATAAGCAAATTGAAGAAAGTGCCGCATTAGAAATTGCAAGAAGAAGTAGAGGTACTCCAAGAGTAGCTAATAGATTATTTAGAAGAGTTAGAGACTTCTCACAATTTATAGGTGAAGAAGAAAAGATTGGTTTTGATATAACTAAAAAATCTTTAACTAAATTAAATATTGATGACGATGGTTTAAATGAAACTGACCATAGATTCTTAAGAACTATTATTGAAAAATTCAAGGGCGGACCAGTTGGCTTGTCATCAGTAGCTGCATCTATTGGTGAAGAAATAAATACATTAGAGGATGTATATGAACCATATTTACTTCAAGAAGGTTTTATTGTAAGAACTCCAAGAGGTAGAATGGTAACAGAAAAAGCATATAAAAATTTAGGAATTAGTAAGAATGAAAAAAATAAGCAAATGAGCTTATGGGATGAATAGGAATGGATGTTAAAGAATTTGATTATTTCTTGCCTAATGAATTAATAGCTCAAACACCACTAGATAAAAGAAGTGATTCTAGGTTATTAGTATTAGACAAAAAAACAGGAAAATATGAAGATAAACATTTTTATGACATTATAGATTATTTAAACGAAAATGATGTATTAGTTTTAAATAATACAAAAGTAATGCCATCAAGAATATATGGAAGAAAAGTAGATACAGATGCTCATATTGAGTTTTTATTACTTAAAGAAACTTCAAAGGATGTATATGAATGCTTAGTAAAACCAGCTAGAAGAATTAGTGTTGGTACTAAAATTAATTTTGGTAATATCTTAGAAGGCGAAGTAATAGAAAAGGCGGATGAAGGCTTAGCTAAAATAAAATTTATCTATGAAGGTATCTTTATTGAAAAGCTAGAAGCATTAGGTGAAATGCCACTTCCGCCATATATTCATGAAAAGCTAAAAGATCAATCTAGATATCAAACAGTATATGCAAGTGAATTAGGTAGTGCTGCTGCACCAACTGCAGGACTTCATTTCACAAAAGAATTACTTAAGAAGATAGAAGAAAAAGGTGTTAAAATATTATATGTTACTTTACATGTTGGACTAGGTACATTTAGACCAATGAGTACAGAAACGGTTGAAGAGCACCATATGCATAGTGAATGGTATCATATGGATAAAGAAGTAGCTGATTATTTAAATCAAGCAAAAAAAGAAAAGAAAAGAATTATTGCGGTAGGTACTACAAGTACAAGAACTTTAGAATCAATAATGAGTAAGTATAATGAATTTAGGGAAGTAAGTGAGGATACTAATATCTTTATTTATCCTGGTTATGAATATAAAGCAATTGATGCTTTAATTACTAATTTCCACTTACCTAAGTCAACTTTAGTTATGCTTGTAAGTGCTTTAGCTGGAAAAGAAAATATTATGAATGCATATAGTCATGCAATAGAAGAAAAATATCGTTTCTTTTCATTTGGCGATGCAATGTTTATAAAATAAATTATAGGTAAATATTATGGTAATAAAATACGAATTAGTTAAAAAAAGTAAGGAATGTAAGGCAAGACTTGGTGTAGTTACTACTCCTCATGGATCTTTTGAAACTCCAACATTTATGGCAGTTGGTACACAAGCAACTGTTAAGACTTTGTGTAAAGAAGAACTAGAGGAAATTGGCTCAAAAATTATTTTAGGTAACACATATCATTTATGGCTTCAACCAGGAACAGAAGTAATGGATGAAGCAGGTGGTTTACATAAATTTATGAATTGGGATAGATCTATTTTAACTGATTCAGGAGGTTACCAAGTATTTAGTTTAGCTAAACTTAGAGATATTAAAGAAGAAGGAGTAACTTTTAAACATCATAAGAGCGGTGAAAAATTATTCTTATCTCCTGAGAAATCAATTGAGATTCAAAATAGTTTAGGCTCAGATATTATGATGTGTTTTGATGAATGCCCTCCATATCCATGTAGTAGAGAATATATGGAAAAATCTATGGAAAGAACTTTAAGATGGGCAAAAAGATGTAAGGATGCTAATAAACACCCTGAAACTCAAGGCTTATTTGGAATAGTTCAAGGTGGAGAGTTCATGGATTTAAGACAAAGATGTGCTAAAGAATTAGTAGCTATGGATTTTGATGGCTATTCAATTGGTGGCACAAGTGTAGGTGAACCAAAAGAAATTCAAAATAGGATTTTAGATAACACTATTGATTTACTACCTGAAAACAAACCAAGATATTTGATGGGTGTAGGTAGTCCTGGTGCAATTTTAGATGCTGTGGAAAGAGGAGTTGATATGTTTGACTGCGTTCTTCCAACACGTATTGCAAGACATGGTACAGCTATGACATCAAAAGGTAGATTAATCTTAAAGAACAAAGAATTTGAACATGATTTTTCGCCATTAGATTCTAAATGTGATTGCTATACTTGTAAAAATTATACTAAGGCATATTTACATCACTTAATTAAATCAGATGAAATATTAGGATATCGTTTAATAAGCATCCACAATGTTAGATTTTTAAATAAATTAACTAGTGATATTAGAGAGGCTATTAAAGAAGATAGATTCTTAGAATATAAGGAACAGGTATATAAAGAATATGGAATAGAAAAGGATAAAGATTTCTAATATGAAAAAGATAGTATTGTGCTTTTTATTTATCTTTTTATTTTCCTTTGTGGCATGCGATTTAAATGATACTGTACCAAATGAAAATAAAATTAAATTAGATATAACTGAAAACTTTAAAGAATATATAAAGCTAGATGAAATTCCATCTTTTGTTTTTGAATTTGAAGGTAATTTAAATACAATTAAAAATGTAACTAAACCTTATTATACTGTATTTAGAGATAATGAAGATATTATCTTAAGTGATGCTATTGCAAAAATATTTGAAGAATATAAGGATTCAATATATTTTGAAGTTGTTAATGAAGATAAGGTAAGTAATAGAAAATTTACCACAATTGAAAATGGTAAAGTTAAAAATATTAATATGCCATGCGATAATGAAACAGTATATGATGAAGTTGCATATATCCCACTTTCTAATGGTTTAAAACTCACAATGGATTATTGTAGATTCGAAAGCGAAGGTAAAACATATTATACTTGGAGATATAGTAGATCAATTGCTTTCTATTTATATTACCCACTTATGAGGGTAGATAATAAAGGTAGTAATGAGCTTGTAATTCTTACTTTACCAAATAGAATTAATTTACATGTTGGTCCAGATTTAAGACTTTCTAATATTTTGACTAAAGATGAATATTTAAGTGATACATATTACACATTTGATTACTTAGATGGTGATGATTTAGAAGTAAAGAAGAATTATGTTTTAGATTATTATAAAGACTATAATTTAGTTAAAATAGATGATAATAATTACAGTTTTGAATATTTAAATAATAAATTTAAACTTACACTTACTGATGCTAACTTTAAAATTTATTTTCTAGAAAGACTATAATTATGAGTAAAATTATTGGTTTAGAAAAATTTTCCTTAGTAGATTATGAAGGAAAAATGGCTTGTACTATTTTCTTTAGTAAATGCAATTTTAGATGTCCTTTTTGTCACAACTCTCACTTAATTGATGAATGTGGTGATGAATACACCTTAGATGAAATTTATGATTTTTTAAATAGTAGAAAGAATAAATTAGAAGCTGTAGTTATAAGTGGTGGTGAGCCAACATTATATGAAGGTTTAGAAGAATTTATTGATAATATTAAAAATATGGGTTATCTAATTAAATTAGATACTAATGGTAGTAAACCAGATGCATTAAATACTATTATTAAAAAGATAGATTATATAGCTATGGATATAAAGAATGATGATGCTAATTATTTTAAAACAATAGGAATTAGCAATGAAAAATATTTAGATAATGTTCATAAATCTATTGAATTAATAATGAATAGCGGAATAAAATATGAATTTAGGACTACCTTAGTTAATGAGTTCCATACAGAAGAATCAATTAAAAATTTAGGTGCAATGATTAAAGGTGCAGACAAATTATATTTACAAAAATTCTTTGATAGAGAGACTTGTATTATGCGTGACTTGCATGAAGTAAGTAAAGAGGACGCTTTAAAATATAAAGATTTCTTAAAAGATTATGTAAAAAGTGTTGAACTAAGATCGTATTAACAAAATTACTTTACTATTGTTAACTTTCATGCTATAATATAAATATAGAGAGAATATATTATGGCTAAAGAAGTAAAAATAATTAGTGAAGAAGAAATCATTGAAAGACTTAAATGCTTAATGGATAATAAGCAAAAGATTCATATAACTATTGATACAGGTAGAAGAAGAATTGATAATGCAGAATGTGTGATTGTTGGTTTATATAATCATTTTTTAATTGTGGAAACAATGGTAAAACATTACAAGGAAACATTAACTTTTAAAATAGTTGATATAAAAATTGGATATGTAAAAATATTGGAATTAGGATTATAATCTTAATTCCTTTTTTTGCATAGGAAATATTCGCTTAATTATAAATAATATATTCGTATATGTAAAATATATTTTTGTTAGAAATTATTTCTTTTTATCTTACAAGTTTCAAAAGTTTAAAATATCGTTGCTTTTTGTAAAATTTTCTTGTATAATATATATGGTTAATAATACACTTATAACAATATTGTTATATTGCTATGGAGGTTTATATGAAAATTATTAATATGACAAAAAACATAACATCATTATTGGGATCATTATTAATTGTTTTAGCTGGTTTGGTGTTTGTTATTGTGACCGACCTTAAAATTAGAATTGGCTCTGGATGGTTGTTTTTTGCTATAATCTTCTCATTCGGAAGTGGTTTATTATTTTTATTAGCTGAAAGCTTTAAACATAAACCAACGGCTTTCTATTGTATGAAGTCAGGAGGGTTCTTGTTATCAGTTGGATATATTGTTTTTGGTTTTGTTTTTAAAAATTCTGAATTCTGTAAGAATATAAAATTTGAATATGAATCTACTAGAGATTTTATCACAATCTTCACAATAATATTTGCTATTATATGTTGTGTTGTACAATTAGCAAATTTAGTTATTAATATTATCTTTAAAGTTGAAGATATTTAGGTAGCGATTGATGTTTGATATACAAAAGGCAAGTTTATGGAAGAGAATGTCAGCTTTCCTGTTTGATTTCATAGTGCTACTTATATTAGCGGTTGGTTCAGCGTTGTTGGTATCAGCAATTACAAAATATGATAAACACGTTGACGAACTTCAAGAGCGCTATGATTATTATTCATCAACATATGGAGTGTCATTCGATATTTCAAGCGAAGATATAGAAAAATTAGATGAAGAGGAAAAAGCTAAATATGAAGCAGCCTCAGAAGCTATAAACGAAGATAATGAATTTAAAAGAAATTATTCATTAGTGATAAATCTTACTATAGTTATAACTAGCATAGGATTACTAATGGGTACTTTGATTGTTGAATTCATTGTTCCCATTTTTTTGCATAATGGGCAAACAATTGGTAAAAAGTGCTTTGGACTAGGAGTTGTAAAACAAAACTGTGTTAAGATAAGCAATATCCAATTATTTGTAAGAACTATTTTAGGAAAATACACAATTGAAATTATGATTCCCGCAATCCTAATTTTGATGTTTATATTAGGTAAATTAAGTGGTTTTGGAGTTTTATTATTTATTGGTCTTTCAATATTCCAAATTATATTGATTTTCTTTACAAGATTTAAAACACCAATTCATGATATATTTGCATTCACAGTAGTGGTTGATATGCCAAGTCAAATGATTTATGATAACGAAGAGGAATTGATTAAAGCAAAGAATAATGTTCATTCCAAATTGGTATCAAAAGAAACTTACTAGATAAAACGAAAGGATAAAAAAATATGAAAGTAGTTTTAGAAAACTTAACAAAAATCTTTCCAAGTAGAAATAAGGATGGTAAAGAAGTTCATGCTGTTAGTGATTTTACATTTGAAATTCCAGATGGAAAATTAATTGGTTTATTAGGACCTTCAGGATGTGGTAAGAGTACAACTCTATATATGATTAGTGGTCTACAAAAACCAACATCAGGAAAAATTTATTTTGGTGATGATGATGTAACTGAGCTTACTCCAGAAAACAGAGGAGTTGGATTAGTGTTCCAAAATTATGCATTATATCCACATATGACAGTTAAACAAAATATCTTATTCCCACTTCAAAATTTAAAGGGTGAAGATAAATTACCAAAAGATATAATGATTGAAAGAGCTTATGAAGCTGCAAGATTAGTGCAAATTGATGAATTGATGGATCGTAGACCTAGTGAGTTATCTGGTGGTCAACAACAACGTGTTGCTATTGCGAGAGCTTTAGTAAAGATGCCTAGAGTATTATTACTTGACGAACCACTATCTAACCTAGATGCTAGATTAAGACTTCAAACAAGAGAAGAAATCAAAAGAATTCAAAGAGAGACTGGTATTACAACAATATTTGTAACACATGACCAAGAAGAAGCAATGAGTATCTCTGATATGATTGTAGTTATGAAATTAGGTGTTGTTCAACAAATTGGTAAACCTCAAGAAGTTTATGAAAGCCCAGTTAACTTGTTTGTAGCTAAGTTCTTAGGTACACCTCCAATCAACGTATTTGAAGGTAAAGTAGAAAACGGAATGATTTACATTGGTGAAGATGCAGTAATTCAAGCAAATGGTATTGCTGATCAACCAGTATATGTAGGAATTAGACCAGAAGGATTTATCTTAAATCCAAATGGAAAATTAAATAATGAATTAAGCAACGTTGAAGTTATGGGTAGAGACGTATCAATTGTTAGTACTAACCCTGCATCATTAAATCCAATTATTAGATCAATAATTGATGCAGATCAAGGTAAGACACTTGATGTAACAAACAAGACTGTTAGATTTGATGTTAAACCAAATAAGATCTTTATCTTCAATAAAGAAACTGAAGAAAGAATTTATTTTGGTAATCAAAAACCAGGAGAATAAAAATGGTTGATAGTAAACAACAATGGAAGGCGTGGCTATATTTAGCGCCTGCAATTGTACTATTATTAATGTTTACCGTATGGCCAATATTTAATACCATTAGAATGGCATTCTTAGAAGGCTTTAATTATGCGGCGTCAAATGGTGGTGCAACTTTCTCATTTGGTTTAGCTAACTTTTTTGGTAAGTGGGATCCGGAAATTGAAGATTGGGCAATACAAGGTGTGTTTAATTATAGTAAATTTGGTGATTGTATTAAAAACACTTGTTTATTAACAGTTATAACAGTTCCTGTTTCCACATTCTTAGCTTTAATTATAGCTGTATGTTTGAATTCAATTAAAAGATTTAGTAAAGCATTACAAACAATTTTCTTCTTACCATATGTAACAAATTCAATTGCTATTGGTATGGTATTTGCAGCTATGTTTAATATTATCGGTTTACAAAAATCTGGTTTATGTGATACAGCTGGTATAGTTAATAATGTAATAGAATTCTTTGGTGGAAAAAGAATTAATTGGATAAATTATGGTTCATCATACTGGGCTAATATGACAGTAATGATTATTTACATTGTATGGAATGCATTACCATTCAAAATCTTAATTTTGCTTGGCGGTCTTCAAAGTGTAAATAAACAATATTATGATGCCGCAAAGGTTGATGGAACTAGTAGAGTAAGAACTTTCTTTAGAATTACTTGTCCTTTACTTTCTCCTATGATTATTTATGTTGTTATAACAGGTTTCATTGGTGGATTTAAAGAATATACAAGTATTGTAGGTATTTTTGGTGAAGGTTTAGGACCTGCTGATGAAGCAAATCGTTTAATAACAATGGTAGGTTTCATTTACAGAGATATAGGAAATCATGAAGGAAGAGCAAGTGCAGCTGCATTAGTTTTATTCTTTATTATTTTAGCGGTAACACTTCTTAACTTGTACGTAAGCAAGAAGAAAGTACAATATTAGGAGGTAAAATTATGGCTAAAGAAATTAATGCAACTATGGTTGAAAAAGATATGCAAAAGGTAACTGCTAGACAAAGAGTAGTTAAAATTTGCATACAAGTATTGTTATATTTGTTCTTAGGAATAATGGCTGTAATTATTTTATTCCCATTCTATTGGATGATAATTTCATCATTAAAGACAGTGGATGAATACTTCTTAAATATTCCAACATTATGGCCTAAGGAAATAAAATTCATGAACTATGTAAATGCATTTAATACTGCTAATTTAGGAACATTGTTTGTAAATACAATGTATGTAGGTATTGTATCCACAATCCTATCTTTAGTAATTACCGTATTATCTGCTTTCGCATTTGCAAGATTAGAATTCAAAGGTAAAAACATTATGTTTGCTGGTTTACTTGCAACTATGATGATTCCTGGTGAATTGTTTACAATTACAAATTATGTAACTGTTTCTAAACTAGGATGGAATAATTCATTCTTTGTATTGATATTCCCATTCTTAGTTAGTGTATTTTACATTTATTTGCTTAGACAAAACTTTTTACAAATTCCAGATGAACTTTATTATGCAGCTAAAGTTGATGGAACTAGTGATATAAAATATTTATGGAAAGTAATGGTTCCTTTGTCACTACCAACCTTAATATCTATTACGATATTAAAGATGATGGGTGCTTGGAACTCATACATTTGGCCAAGATTGGTTGCTAATGATCAGGCGCATAGAATGATTACTAATGGTCTTAGAAATGCTTTTACTGAAGTTTCAGGAAATCGTACAGATGTACCATTACAAATGGCAGCTATTGCTATAGTTTCATTTCCACTATTCTTAGTATATGTTTTCTTAAGAAAATATATTATGAAGGGTGTAAGTAGAAGCGGTATTAAAGGATAAAAATTAAAAATAAAAATAGATTAAATAGGAGGAAAGATGAAAAAATTTAGTTTAAGTTTTATTTTAATCTTAGTTATGTTTGTAACTTTTGGTTTAACTGCATGTACAGGACCAAGCCAAGGTGATGGATCTTACATTACTGTTGAAGAAATGATTGAAAATGCTTCAAAATTAAGTTATCAATCTCAAAGCCAAGAACAAGTTGAAAAGGGAACTCCTAACTTCAATGTTCCTGATGGTGGATATGATGGAAGTAAAGTAACAATTAAGTTCTATCATACAATGGGCTCTAACTTAAGAGACGTTTTAACTGCTTATATTGCTGATTTCAATGAATTATATCCAAACATCGCAATCGAAGAAGAACAAGTTGGTTCTTATGATGATGTTAGAAATCAAGTAAGTACTGAAATTACTGTTGGTGGACAACCTAACATTGCATATTGTTATCCAGACCATGTTGCATTATATAACTTAGCAGGTGCTGTTGCAACTTTAGATAGTTTAATTGATAGTACTGCTACTGTTACACGTGCTGATGGTTCAACTGAAGTTTTAGGTTTAACTGCTGATCAAAAAGCTGACTTCATTGAAGGTTATTATTCAGAAGGTCAACAATTTGGTGATGGCTTAATGTATACTATGCCATTCTCTAAATCAACTGAAGTTTTATATTACAATAAGACATTCTTTGATGCTAACAATATTCCAGTTCCAGATCATTGGTTTACTACTGATGAAAATGATAAGACTTCTATGGAAGCTGTATGTAAAGCTATTAAAGCTATTGATCCTACATGTATTCCACTAGGATATGACTCAGAAGCTAACTGGTTCATCACAATGTGCGAACAATGTGGTTCTGCATATACAAGTGCTACTGGTAAACATTATTTATTCAATAATGCTACTAATAGAACATTCATTAAGATCTTTAGAGATTGGTTCCAACAAGACTTAATCACTACTCAAAAATTATATGGTGCTTATACATCTGGTTTATTTGTAGCTGAAACAGGAACTAAATCATATATGAGCATTGGTTCAAGTGCTGGTGCTACACATCAAAGACCTTCTAAGGTTGATGGTGCTTATCCATTTGAAGTAGGAATTGCATCAATTCCTCAAATGAGCAAAACTTATAGTAGAGTTATTTCTCAAGGACCAAGTGTATGTATCTTTAAGAAAGACAACCCACAAGAAGTTATTGCTTCATGGTTATTCGTTAAATTCTTAACTACATCAGTAGAATTCCAAGCTGAATTCTCAATGGCTTCTGGATATGTTCCAGTATTAAAGAGTGTTGCAACTAATGAAATCTATGCTGACTTCATTAATAATGCTGATGGTTATGATTATATCGCTGCATTAAGTGCTAAAGTTTGCTTAGAACAAGAAAAAGCATACTACACTTCTCCAGCATTCAATGGTTCTTCAACTGCTCGTGATCAAGTAGGCTTATTATTATCAGCTGCTTTATCAAGAGAAGGCGATACAGATAAAGTTATTAAAGATGTATTCGCTGAAGCTTTAGAAGAATGTAATTTTGCAAATTAATTTATAATTATAAAAGAGAATAAAAAATGAAGAGATGTCTTAAAGCATTCTCAACAATTCTAGTTTTGGTTTTAATGCTATTTGTATTTGCATGTGATAAACCAACTCCTACACCAGAACCTATTAAATCAAGTGGTGAACAAATTAATAGTGATGGAAATAAACCAGTTAAAAGTGAAGGTACTTTAACACCTGAACCAATAACTGACCCAGTAGATTATGCTAGCGAAGTTAAATTTAGCGAAGCTAGTGGAACTAAATGGGCTAAGGTTACTGTTAAGACTTATGTAGATGGTGACACAACTCACTTTTATATTGATGATCCTAATATGAATGGTGGAGTTATAAAAGCTAGATATTTAGGAATTAATACACCTGAATCTACAGGTAAAATTGAAGAATATGGAAAAGCTGCTTCCACATTTACTAAAACTAAATTAATGGAAGCAACTTCCATTATCGTCGAAAGTGACGATGGTATTTGGAATGCTGACTCAACAGGTGGAAGATACCTTGTATGGGTTTGGTATAGAACAAATGAAAGTGAAGAATATCGTAATTTAAATATTGAAATTTTACAAGAAGGTTTAGCTATTGCATCAAGTTCAGCAAATAATAGATATGGTGAAACTTGTGTAAAAGCTATTAACCAAGCGAAAGCTTTAAAGCTTAAAGTATATTCTGGAGAAAAAGATCCTGATTTCTATTATGGTGAAGCTCAAGAAATCACTTTAAATGAACTTAGAACAAATATCGAAGAATATGTTAATACTTATGTAGCTTTTGAAGCTGTAGTAGTAAGAGAAAATAGTGAAACTGTATACGTAGAAGAGTTCGATCCTGAAACAAATATGTATAACGGTATCGCTGTATATTATGGATTTAGTGCATCGGGTGATGTATTAAAGATATTGGAAGTTGGAAACAGGGTTAGAATAGTTGGCTCAGTTCAATATTATGAAGCTGGCGGAACTTATCAAATCTCTGGTTTGAAGTATCGTGCAATGAAACCTAAGGACCCTAGCAATGTACAAAAGATTGGTGAAGGTTATAGTGCAAGCTATACTTTAACTGATGCTGATACATTTGTTAATGGTAAAGTAGAAGTGGAAACAGATGAAGAACTTAAAGAATTTAGCTATGCTAATCTTGCAATGAATTCAACTATTTCAATGGAAAACTTACAAGTTAAGAGTGTTTATACAACTAATAATGAAGATAGTTCTTCAAAAGGTGCTATGACATTAACTTGTGAAGTAGATGGCATTACAGTAAAAGTGAGAACTGTTGTTATGTATGATGATAACAAACAACTTATTACTGAAGATGCATTTTTAAATAAGAACATTAATGTTAAGGGATTAGTAGATTATTTTAATGGTGAATACCAAATAAAAATATTTACTATGAACGATGTAACATTTAATGGATAGAAAAACTAAAAAATTTGCAAAGGAGAAATTAAATGAAGAAAAAGATTTTTAGTTTATTACTTTTAGTGCTTTGCTTATTTGCAGTTGTTGCTTGTGGTGGTAAGGATCCTAAACCTGAACCAGAACCACCAGTAAAAAAGACTGCTTTAGAAAAAGCAAAAGACTATTTATACGCAATGTATAAAGCAACTGATGGAGCTGCTACTCCATCTGATTACCAATTAACTGCTGTACTTAAAGTTGGTGACGATGAGTATACAGTTGAATGGAAAGTTAACGTAACAACTGGTGATGCTTCACAAGTACAAGTTACATTAAGTGAAGATGGTAAGACAGTTACTGTTGACGTTGACGAACAAACTGCTATAGATTTAGCATATGAATTAACTGCTGTTATTAAAGATAAAGAAGGCAAGACAATTGAACAAAAGTTAACTCATACAGTTCCAAAGTTTAAGGAATTAACTTGGGCTGAATATGTTGGCAAAGCTGCTGGCGAAAGCTTAGTAGTTAAAGGTATTGTTACTGCTTTAATTAATGATAACTGCTTATATATGCAAGATGCTGATGGTGGATATTATCTATATAATATGAAATCATCTATCGCTGAATCAGGCGTTAAAGTTGGTAATACAATCAGAGCTACTGGTTCTAAAGATATTTATAGTGGAACTCATGAAGTAAAAGATGCTGTTATTGAAATTTTAGATACAACTACATCTGTTCCTGCAGCTGTAGATTACACTGAAATTTACAAGAACGCTACATCATTAAAAGATGCTGCATTAGCTGAAAAACAAGCTTTATTAGTTACTATTAAAGGCGTTGAAATCACTGGCGAAGATGCTGGTAGCGGATACTACAAATTCAAATTAGGTAATTTAGAATCTTATATCAGAATTTCTAGTTCAGTATGTCCATTATCTAAAGCTGACCAAGACACTTTCAAAGCTGCTCATGCTAGTCACTTTGGTTGGACAGGAAATGCAACAGGTGTTATCTGTGTATATGATGGTGCTTTCTATCTAACTCCTGTTACTGTTGATGCATTTGAATATGTTTCATTACCAGATTTAGATGATGCTGGTATGGTTGCATTTGAAAAGAACGCTTTAACATTCGCTGAAGAAATCGATGCTGCTGGCGAAATCGCATTAGCTGCTAAAGGTTCTGCTTATGAAGCTGTTGCTATTACATGGGCTTCTAACAGTGAATTAGCTGTTGTTTCTGAAGGCAAATTAGTTGTTGCTAGCTTACCAGATGATGAAACTGAAATTAAGATTACTGCTACTTTAACAAGTGGTGATGCTACTGATACTAAAGAATTCACAGTTAAATTAGTTCCTTCAAGAGCTGTTATGACTGTTGCTGAAGTATTAGATGAAATGGCTAACTATGAAGCTTCTCAAATTTCTACTACTAAATATTCAGTTGGTGGAGTTGTTACTTCTTCAAGTTACAATGATAGCTATAAATCATACACTATTTGGCTAAAAGATGGCGATACTGAAAAAGCATTCGAATTATATTCTGCTGTTATGGCTGAAGATAAAGATGAATATCATGCAGAAAATGCTTTAGTTGGTATGTATGTTGAATGTACTGGTTACTTACAATTATACGTAGCATCAAGTGGAGCTAAGACATTTGAAATGCCTTACTTAGCTGCTAACAAGAGCCCTAATGGACAAGCTACAAGCCCTACTATTACTGTAGTTGCTAAATCATATGATGTAGCTGGCGTTATCGCTTCTATGGCTGGATTCGCTGAAGCTGGTGAAATTGGTACTGAATTCGTATTAGTTACAGGTGTTGTTTCATCTTCATCTTATAACTCTAAATATGGATCATACACAATTTGGCTAACTGATGGCACAAATGAAAAAGCATTCGAATTATATTCTGTTGCTTTTGCTAAAGGATTTGATGATTCAGCATTCCAAGCTGATGATGCATTAAAAGGATATACAGTAACTTGTCAAGGTTACTTACAATTATATGTAAGTTCAAGCGGTGCTAAGACATATGAAATGCCTTATTTAGCTGCTGCTAAGAGCCCTACTAAAGCTGACTTTACACCATCTATTACTGCTGCTTTCAAAGAAGAACAACAAGGTGGAGAAGAAGGTTTTTACATTGCAAATGATGAAGATGCTGCAAATATCGAAGCTTTAGGTGCTGATTATATCGTTGACGTACAAATCGTTGGTGAAGGCTTCTACTATGTTGGCGAAACTGAATTATATATCAATGATACAGTATTTGCTACAATAGAAGATGCATTAGCATTTGCTCAACCTGGACAAATCATTTATGTTTGTGCTGGTTTATATGCAGGCGATATTACAATTGAAGGTAATGGCATTACAATTGTTGGTGCTAACTTCAATACTGTTTTAGATAAAGATTCTGAATTCACAGCTGGTGATGATACAGTTAATACTATTATTAATGGTGCTATCACAATTGCTGAAGGTTCTAAGAATATTACTCTTAAAGGTTTAGTATTAGAAGGTCAAGTTACTTTAGCTGGTGTTGCTGGATTTAACGCTTCTAATATCGTATTTAGTGATATTAAGTTTGAAGAAACATTTGACGGATGCTTAAGAGTTTCTGGTGCTTCAAGTGATATCGTTATTAAGAACATGTACTTAGATGGAAATTGTTCTCCACGTGGTATCCATATCAATGCTACAGTTACTAACTTTGCATTATATGAATCAGGAACATTATCTACTAATACTGGATTATATGACTTCTTTAGATTTGGTCAAGGCAATATTGCTACTGCTGCTGGCACTGTAATTATGAAAGATTGCTTCGTATTAAATACATTAGAATCTGGTTTAATGGATAGAGTTCCTGCTGCTGATAAGTACATTGTTGAAAACAACTACTTCGAAAAAGTTCCTGCTGCTATTTATTGGAGAACAGGAATTGCTGATGGAGCTGCTATTGAATATGATGTAATCGGTAATACATTTGTTGATTGCGGTACTTTAGCTGGTGACTGGGATGTTATAGTTATGACTACTGGTGCTAATACAAAGACTGAAGTTCATTACAATATCTTCAAAGATAACTTTAAATCTAACCCAGGTACTAACACTGACTATGTAATTAAAGTAAGAACTGATGCTGGAGTTATCAACTGTGCTGATAACTTCATTAGTGAAGATACTAAAGATAAGAACTTAAATGCTAAAGAATTAACATTACTTGAATCTGAAGAAAAAGCTAGAGAATTATATGAAAAATATGTTAACGATTCAGTAAGTGCTGAAGTAATCAAAGCTTCTAATGCTAAGGTTATCGTTACTGCTGATGTAGCTGAATTAGCTGCTGATGCTGAATATGAATTCGCTGGTGTTAAATATGTTGTAGGTAAGACTGCATTCGCTACAATCGATGCTGCTTTAGCTGCTGCAACTGATGATGCTGTAATTTACTTATTCCCTGGAACTTATCTATTAACTGCTACTGGAACTGCAAAAGTTACATTAGTTGGTTCAAATTATAATGTAGATGGTTATGCTGAAAGAGTTACACCTTCTATCATTACATTAGGCGGAAATGTTGCAATTGCTAACCCTAAATTTATCGCTAATGGTATTGACTTTGTAGCTGTTGAAACTGCAAATATTAACTTCTTATTCCCAGCTACTGGTTGTGAAGAATTCGAAGTTTCTTATTGCTCAATTTATTCAACAAACCCTACTACAAGTTATCAAATTAATACATTCTACAGAGATAGTAACGATACTACTCCTCATACAGTAAAATTCACACACAATAACTTTACACAAGTTGACCAATTTGTTGCTTGGGTTGCTACTGCTACTGAATTTGTATTTGAAAGCAATCATGTAGAATTAGAAGGATTTGGAAGAATCGGTTCTATTGCTTATAACACTGCTTTATTTAGAATAAGACAATTAGATGCTACTTATGTAATTAATGTATCTATTAGAAATAACTATTTCCATGGTGCTTTAATTGGATGTCCATACTTATTTGAATTCTCTACTGGAGAAGGATCAAAAGCTGTTGTAAGTTACAACGTATTTGATGGTGTTGGACCTACATTCATTTTCAATAATTCTACTTATGTTCAAGCTGAAATCACTGCTGAATATAACTTATTCAAAGATTGTGAAGCTGAATCATTTGGTGAAGAAGCTGAAAACGAAAAAGAAAGAGCTGCTGCTTGGAAAATTGAAGACTTATATGCTAAGTTAGACATCATCTGCCAATTATGGTGTGCAGACTTCTCTAAATGGGCTGTAAATGAAATTTCATCAATCGAAAAAGTTGACACTGCATCTATTAACTCAAGCGATATGGTTGATATGTTAAAGGATGAAGCTTTAACTGCTAAATGGTTATGGTTATATACTGGTTTATATGAAATCGCTGATGAAGATAAATTATATGACCCAGAAGATTCAGAAGCTTATGAATCTGCTAAAGGTTTCTATTTAGCTAACATTAATGGTTTCTTTAGTCAAACAGAACATACTGATACAAATTTAGGTACAGTAAGTTTCGATTTCTCTGATCCTGCAAATGTAAAAGCTGTTTTAGCTTACTTTGATGGTTCAATCGAACTAGTATTACCTGTAGCTGAAGAAGAAGAAAAAGAAGAAGTTGAAATCACTGATGGTGAACAAACTTTAACTATTAATTGTTTCGGATTTGGTTCAGATGATACTGATCCTGTTACTAACTATTTTAAAGCTTCTGCTCAAAAGACTATTTTATATTTAGCTAGTAAAGATTTATGTCAATTAGCTACAAGCACATATTCATATGCTTATAGATTAGGTATCAATCTTGAAGATGGTAAATATGTAGTAAAAGAAATCATTCCTGCTACTGGTACAGTTGATGTTCAAAATTTAAATTATGATTATATTTTATTCATCAATGGTAACTATGAAAAGAAAGCTATCTTTGATTTAATCGCTGTTGGAACTGAATTAACATTCGGTGCTGATCTTACTACTTTAGAAGAAGGCGTTGTTGAAGTAACTGTTAAGTTCAACTATGTTGCACCTGAAGAAGGCGCAGGTCAAGAAGGCGCAGGTCAAGAAGGCGGACAAGAAGATACAAGAACTGATTGGGAAAAATTAGTTGATGAATTCGTTGCTGATTATGCAAAGATGCCTGGTGGATCTAATGCTAGTGCTGCTGATAAGATCGACACTGCTTCTATCGATTCTGGTTCTATGTTAGCATTCTTAAATGATGCTGCTATGAGAGCTAAATGGGCTTGGTTAATTGAAGGTGTTTATGAAGCTGCTGGCAAACCTGAAGATGCAGAAGATCCAGCTACAACTGAAACTTTCGAAACTTCTAAAGGTTTCTATTTAGCTAACATTTGCGGTTTCTTAACTAAGACTCAACATACAGATACTCATTTAAAAAATGTAAGTGTTGATTATTCAGACGCTACTGTATGGGCTGTTGTATGGGCTAAGAAAGCTAACTAATTTGTTAGTATAGACTATTTAAAAGGGTCTCACTTTAAAAGTGAGGCCTTTTCTTAATGCCTATAACTTATGCTTTATATTTAAGGCATTTTATGGTATAATTATTACAGGTAAAAAAATTATGAGTAAAATAAAATTCTTTGGTCTAGGTGGACTAGGCGAAAATGGTAAAAATTTATATGTATGTGAAGTTGATGAGAGCATCTTTATATTAGATGCTGGACTTAAATATCCAAGTGTGGACTTATTAGGTATTGATTCAATTTACCCATCATTAGAATATTTAGAAGAAAACAGTGAAAGAATAAAAGGTATTTTCTTAAGTCATGGCCATGAAGAAAATATTGGAGCTGTAGTTGAAGTAATTAAGAGATTTAATATTAGTGTATTTGGCACTCATTTTACTATTTCATTAGTTGAAAAGACAATTGAAGAACAAGGGCTAGTGAAAGAACATTATAGGTTATATCGTATAAATGAAGATAAAAAACTAAAATTTGGTAAAGTTAGTGTTGAATTTTATAATGTAAGCCATAGTATACCAGAAGCTATAAATATAGCTATAATAACTCCTGATGGAGCTATTGTATATGCACCAGATTTTTCTTTTGATGTAAATAGTGATAAAAAATATCATATTTCTTTTGGTAGGATTAATGATATAGCTAAATATGGGGTATTAGCTTTAGCTAGTGAGAGTTTAGGCACAAGTAATCTAAATAGAACTAACAATAATTATGAATTGGATTATTACGTTACAAATACATTAAAGAAAAAAGGAAGATGCTTTTTCACAATTTATTCTTATGATTTAGAAAAGATTCAAAGAGTTATTAATCTTGCTTTAAACATGGGAAGAAGAATTGCTTTAATAGGCATTAAGACGCAAAGAATAGTAAATATAGCAACTCAAACAGGATACTTAAAAGTACATGAAGATAAATTAGTTACTTTGAAATTTAGAAATGAAAAAATAACAAATGAAGATGATGATTTAGCTATTATTGTAACAGGGGCAAGACATGAACCATTCTTTATGATGCAAAGAATGTGTAATGGTCAAGATAGATTATTACAAGTTAAAAAAGGTGATAATCTATTAATGCTAACTCCACCAATAACAGGTTGTGAAAGAATTCAATCAAGAATGCTTGCTAATGTATTAGAATCTGGGGTAATAGTTACTGATGTAAATAAAGATGCAATAAGAAGCACTCACGCTAGTCCTGAAAATTTAAAGATGCTATATGGAATGCTAAACCCTAAATATATAATTCCTATTATTGGTGAATATAGACACCAATATATGCAAAAAAATATAGCAATAGAAGTTGGTTATAAAAATGAAGATATAATATTGTTAGATAATGGACAAGTTGCTTATTTTGAAAATGGTGTATTAAAAGATACTAAAGAAAAAGTTAAATGTGGTGATGTATTAGTTGATGGAAGTATTATAGGAGACATTAACGAAGTAGTATTAAAAGATAGAGAGTTAATGAGCGAAGAAGGCATTATCTTTGTAACTACAGTAATTGATACTAAGCATAGAAGTTTATTAGGTGGGCCTGAAATTGTAAGTAAAGGCTTTAGTATATCAGATGAAAATAAATTATTTTCTGAATTAAAAGAATTAGTTACAAATGAAATGTATTTATATTTAAATAAACGAAATTTAGATTTAAGTAAAGCAAATGAATATTTAAGAAAAAAACTTAATGATTATCTAACTAATAATTATAGTAAACATCCAATTATTATTCCTTCTTTTATTGATATTAAATAAAAAAAGTAGTATAATAATTAAGAATAAAAAAGCAATGATAAAAGAATTCTATTATTTATTCTTATTTAGAGAAAAGTGGGTTGGTGAAACACTTTAAGATGATAATAGATGCTACTTTTTAGCTAAAGATGAAAGTCTTCGTTTCTTGGCGTTAACAAGATAATTAAGAGTAAAAACATATTGCATAAATATCTGTTTTTAAAATAGGATGGTACCGCGATAAAAAAATTGATTCGTTCCTATATAAAAATTATTATATTTTTATATAGGATTTTTTATTTCCTATATAAATAAAACTGGAGGAGAATATGAAAAATTTAAAAGGCTATGAAATTAGACAAATGTGGTTAGACTTTTGGAAAAGCAAAGGTCATGATATTATTCCAAGTGCATCATTAGTACCACATAATGACCCAACATTACTTTGGATTAATGCTGGTGTTGCACCACTAAAGAAATATTTTGATGGTAGAGAAATTCCTCAAAATAGAAGAATGACAAATGCACAAAAATCAATTAGAACTAACGATATTGATAATGTAGGTAAGACCGCAAGACATCATACATTCTTTGAAATGTTAGGTAACTTTTCAGTGGGTGATTATTTTAGAGATGAAGCTATTGAATGGGCAGTTGAATTATTAACAGATACAAAATGGTTTGCTTTCGATAAAGATAAATTATATATGACTTATTATCCAGACGATAAAGACACTTTTAATAGATGGGTAAGTTGCGGAATTGATCCAAGTCATTTAGTACCAGTAACAGGAAACTTCTGGGAAATTGGTGAAGGACCATGTGGACCTGATACAGAAATCTTTTTTGATAGAGGTATTAAATACGATCCTGAAAACATTGGACCTAGAATGATTAAAGACGATATTGAAAATGATCGTTACATCGAAATTTGGAATATTGTATTAAGTCAATTTAATTCTAAGGTTGGTGTACCAAGATCAGAATATAAAGAATTACCTAGTAAAAATATAGATACAGGTAGTGGATTAGAAAGATTAGCATGTGTAATGCAAGAAGTAGAAACTAATTATGATACTGACTTATTCATGCCAATTATTAATGAAACTGAAAAATTAACAGGAAAAGAATATCATGGTGAAATGGCATTTAAAGTTATTGCTGACCATGTACGTAGTACTGTATTTGCATTAAGTGATGGTGCAAGCTTCTCCAATGAAGGTAGAGGCTATGTATTAAGACGTATCTTACGTAGAGCTGTAAGATATGGTAAACAACTTGGAATGAAAGAAGCTTTCTTATATAAGTTAGTTACACCATGTGTAGATTTAATGAAAGTGTTCTATCCTTATTTATTAGAAAAGAAAGAACAAGTAGTAAGTCAAATTAAGAATGAAGAAGAGAAATTCTTAAGCACACTAGAAAATGGCGAAAAGAAATTAAGAGATTATGTAAATAATAATAAAGGGGAAAAAGTTATACCTGGTAATTTTGCTTTCTTATTATATGATACATTTGGATTCCCACTTGAACTTACTATTGAAGCATGTGAAGAATATAATTATACAGTTGACGAAGAAGGATTCAAAGAATGCTTAAAGGCTCAAAAAGAAAGAGCAAGAAAAGCAAGAGGAAACCGTCAATCAATGAATGTGCAAAATGAAGATATGATGAAGTTTACTAGTGCTTCAGAATTCATTGGTTATGAATCTTTAGAAGATACATTAGAAGTTATTGCTTTATTTAGCGAAGGAAAGCAAGTAGATAGTGCTAGTGGCAAAGTACTTGCAGTTTTCAATAAGAGCCCATTCTACGCTGAAATGGGTGGTGAAATTGGAGATAAAGGTATTATATCATTAGATGGTGAAGAATTTGATGTTATAGATACTATCAAAATGCCTAATGGACAAGGTGCAAGCATAATTGAAATAGATGAAACTGTTATACATGTTAGAGATGTAGTGAAAGGTGTTGTTGATAAAGTAAAAAGAAATAATATTCAAAACAACCACTCTGCAACTCACTTAATGAATGAAGCTTTACGTGATGTAGTTGGTAAGCATATTTATCAACAAGGTTCTAATGTAAGTGATGAATCATTACGTTTTGACTTTAATAACCCAAGTCCATTAACTAATGATGAAATATTAGCTATTGAAGAAAAAGTAAACGAACAAATTAAATTAGCTCATCCAATAATTACTAAAGTATTACCAATAGAAGAAGCTAAAAAAATTGGAGCTCAAGCTGTATTTGGTGAAAAATATGGTAAGATGGTAAGAGTAGTTGATATGGATTATTCTAAAGAATTCTGTGGTGGATGCCATGCTAAAAATACTAAGGACTTAGAAAAGTTCGCTGTACTAGGTGTTGAAAGCAAAGGCTCTGGAATTTTCAGAATTGAAGGTGCAACTTCAAATAATATCAAAGTTCAATTAGAAAGAGTATTAGAAAACAACATAAAAGAAATCAATGCTTTAGAAGAAAGAATTAATAATTACGCTAAAACTTTAAATGAAACAGTAAATCTAAATAAACCAGAATATGTTGACTCATATAAGTATGTAATTAACACAAAAAAATACAACGAAGAATTAAAAGAATTAGCTAAAGATTTAGAAAAGAAAGTCAATAATTTAGAAAGACAAAAGAATGCTTTAGACATTAATTCATTTAACAATTCTTTTGAAACAATCAATAATAAACAAGTTTTAATAAAAGAAATTAAAGATGCAGATGTAAATAGCTTGAAAGATTTAGTTGATGCATTAAGTGAACAAATTAAAGAAGAATGCTTGATATTATTTGCAAATGTCACTGGTGAAAAGATTGTCTTTGTATGCAAAAACAAAGTTAATGGTTTAAGTGCAGGAAAGTTAGTTAAATTAGCTGCCACAACATGTGGAGGTAATGGTGGAGGTCGTGATGACTTTGCATCTGCTGGTGGTAGAGATATAACTAAGATTTCTTTAGCTTTTGATTTAGTTAAGAAAGAAATTGAAAATCTTTAAAATTCTTTTGTAAAACAAAAAGATTTATGGTAAAATATAATAGTAAATAAGGAGAATTAATTATGGATGAAAACAAATTAACTTATATTGATGAAAATGGTAATGAAGTATTATGCGAAATATTATTCACATTCCATTCAGATGAATTTGAAAAAGATTATGTATTATTCTATCCTGAAGGCGATGAAGACGAAGATGGTAAAATTAACGTAATGGCAGCATCATATATTGAAAAAGAAGATGGCCAAGGCGAATTATTAGAAGTTACTACTGATGCTGAATGGGATCTAATTGAAGAAATGTTACAAGCATTTGAAAATGATGAATGCGAATGCGATTGCGATGAATGCGAACATCATTGTGAAGATTGCGATTGTGATGAATGTAAATAAAAATATGTCTATTGGGATAACCAATAGACATATTTTTATTCTTCTATTATAAGTAAGGCAGCTAAATCATCTAAAGCTTTAGCGTTCTTACTATCTTCTTTAAAGATGTATGTATTGTCTTCTTTATTATAATCAAGTTTTGCTAATTCGTCATATTCTGTTTTGTTTTTAAGAAACATACTAGCATATTCATTTCCAGTATATTTATTAATGATATAACCTAATACTTTTTGCTTTTGTTCTTCGTGGGCTTTAATAGTTTTTAAAGCATTTACTGATGAAATCATATCTTCTTCACTTACCACAATTGCTTTAGCGTCTGGTAAAAGTGTGGCTATATCCATAGTTACATCACCAGTTCCTGATGGCATATCAATAATTAAATAATCTAAATCTTTTCTCCAAGAAACTTGGAATAAGAAATTATTAATCATTGATGTTAGCATATTACCCTTCCAAAGCATTGGTGATTCTTTTTGACTAAAGAAATAAGTACTAATAATTTGGATACCATCTTTATTAAAAGGAATGATTTTGTTTATAGTATCAACGCTTGGACTTGCATCATCCATAAATAACATTTCAGGTATTGTAGCTCCATAAATATCAGCATCCATGATACCTACATGTTTACCTAATCTATTTAAAGCATAAGCTAAATTAATGGCAACTGTTGATTTACCAACTCCACCTTTAAGACCTGATATTAAAATAAATTTAGTGTTTTTGCCTGCTATTAAAGATGCTTCTTTGCATTCTTCAATATCAAATTTAACACCAGAAAAACCAAGATCAAGTTTGATAACTTTAGCTAATTCTCTTTTTAAAATACTTTCAGCTTCAGTTCCTTTTCTTCCTACTTCAATTAAAAGAATAACTAAATCTTTTTCTTCGTTTATTCCGATATGCTTAATTGCTTTTAATTCTTTTAATGTTTTGCCACGACTTAAATCAGTTATATTTTCAATGGCTTCTCTTATTTCTTTAATTGTCATCTTTTTTCACCTGTAAGATAAATTCATTTTTATATGTATTTAAACCAGTAATTAGGTCATAAATCTTAGATACATATAATTCTTTCTTTAATATTTGAATAATGTCTGAATTAATATTTTCGCTTTTTAGTGTTTTGTTAGTATTTAAAATCACTTCTGAATCCTTCATTTTTTTGATTAGAAACATGCCTTTTTCGTTTATACCTAAAACTCTTTTATAGTTAGATTGATATTCAATCTTATTATCAAAAAGAATATTAAGAATGATTCTTTGAATTCTATTTAGAGTATATCTTTTTGTGCAAACATTTTTTGTGTATTCAAAATAATTTTTAGATTCTAAAAAACTTAATAGTCTGTTTTCAATACCTTCACTAATTCCTATATAATCATAATCGTTAATAGTATGCATTTTGTATGAATATAACATATAAAGTTTATCATAAGCTACGCTTTCTTTAATGAATTCATATTTGTAATTTGGTATATATTCAGATATATCATTTCCCTTATCAATTGCAAATCTAAGTGATGTAGCTGAAGGAAGTTTTCCTTTAATAATTTCACTATCAAAATAATTATTATCAAATCTTTTTATAGTATATGGGATAATGTCTTTGTTTATTTTATCTATTGCTTTTAAATATGATAAAGCAAGTGTATTGTTAGGTAATGAATATGCATCAACTAATTCTTTACTTATAATATCATCTTTACTTAAATCGTATAAAGCTTTTAGTGCACTTGTTTGGTATGAATTACCTTTATCTAGATATTCTTTAATTAATTCGTTAAATGAATCACTATCAGTGACTTCCTTTAACCTATTTAAATCTGGAATACAGCCTAGCTCTGAACCAAAAGCTAAATGAGTGATATTAAAAGCATTTAAAATTTTTATTGAGTTGTATGCATAATAGTCACTGCTATTATTAGTATAAACAAAAGGATTTTCTAAAACAATATCAATACCATTTTCTAAACATAATTTAGTTTTAGTGTGTTTATCAAGTACTGATATATCTCCTCTCATAGTAAAAGATGTAGATATTATTGCAATTACAATATCTGGTTTAATATCTTCCTTTACTTTATCTATAAAATATTTATGTCCATTATGAAATGGATTTAGTTCTAATATAAGTCCTAATATTTTCATATTTACCTATTTATATAATGTTTGAGCGATTTTTGATGCAAGAATACAATTATTAATAACTAAATGAATATTAGCATCTAAGCTATCTCCACCAGTTATTTCGCATATTTTAGCTAGAAGATATGGTGTTGATTCTTTGCCAATGATACCTAATTTATCCATTTCAATTAATGCTTGATTAATAGCATCATTCATAACTTTTTCATCAAGTTCAAATTCTTTAGGTACTGGGTTAGTGATTAATACACCACCATTAATACCAATTTCCCATTTAGTTTTTAGAATGTTTGCTATTTCATCTGGGTCATCAGATCTTAAGTCTACTTTATATGGAGAAGTTGAATAATAAAAGGCTGGTAGGTTATTTGTTTTATAACCAATTACTAAAACACCTTTTGTTTCTAGAAATTCTAAAGTTTTTGGTAGGTCTAGAATAGCTTTTGCACCTGCACAAACTACTGCTACATTAGTTTTGCCTAGTTCATCTAGGTCATTTGAAATATCAAAAGTAGTTTCAGCTTTACGGTGTACTCCGCCAATTCCTCCAGTTGCAAAGATCTTAATGCCTGCTAATGATGCAATATACATTGTGGCAGCTACAGTAGTAGCACCATCTTTTTTAAGGCTAACTACATATGGAATATCTCTCTTTGAAACCTTAATAACTTCACGACCTTTTTTGCCTAAATAATCAATTTCTTCGTTAGTTAGGCCTACTTTTAATTTACCATTGATTATTGCAATAGTAGCAGGAACGCAACCATTTTCTCTAATTGTGTTTTCGCATCTTCTAGCAACATTAGCATTTTGTGGGTAAGGCATTCCATGAGAGATGATTGTTGATTCTAGGGCAACGATAGGCTTACCTTCTTTTATAGCATTACTAACTTCTTCACTAATACTTAAATATTTACTAATTGTATCTAACATATTGAAATCTCCTAAACATATTATATTTTAGCACGTTTTATAATTCTTAGCAACTAATGTAATAATTAAAAATATTTATACTTTATCAATGTTTATATTTTTATAAATCTATGATATAATAAAAGTATATTATGGAGGAAAATGCGTTTGTATTTTTTTATAGATTAATGCATAACAAACTACTATGAAAATTAATAATAATTATATTGGTGTATTTGATTCAGGTATTGGAGGGCTAACAGTACTTACAGATTTAAAAAATAAGTTTCCAAATGAAAAATTTTTATATTTTGGTGACACTGCAAGATGCCCATATGGAATAAAAACTAGAAATGAACTTATGGCTATAGTTGAAAGTGATGTGGATTATTTTATCAAAAATAAAGCCAAAATGATTGTAATTGCTTGTAATACAGCTACAGCTAATTCATATCATATTGAAAGTGAAACACCAATTATTAGAATAATTGAACCTACCGCAAAAAAAGCACTAAAAGTAAGAGAAGAAATCAAATCAAGTAAACCAATAGGTGTTTTTGCAACTAATTACACAATTAATTCAAAGGCATATAATAAATTCTTAGGTGATGAAAATACAATTGGTGTATGTTGTTCACCTTGGGTTGATATTATAGAAAAAGGTTTAACTGATACTTTAATAAGTAGAAAAGCAGTTAGTGATGCCTTATGTGATATAAAAGGTAAAGTAGATGTAATCATCTTAGGATGCACACATTTTGGATTAATTGAAAAAGAAATTAAAGAATATTTAGGTAATGTTACAATAATTAATAGTTCTCTTTCATTAGAAGATATCGTCAAAGATACTTTAGATGAAGTGGGATATTGTAATGAAGGTCAAGATACAATAATAAATATTAGTGGTAATGTAGAAGATATAAATATTAAACCATTTGAAGATACTTTAAAATTAAAGAAAGAAATGATTAATCATATAGATTTATAGAGAGAAAATTATGAAATTTATTACAAACAAAATAAAAGTAAATAATCCTGTAGTTTTAATAGATATGGGTATTAATGGTCTTAATGCACTTAATAGTATTAAGAATGCATTGCCTAAAGAAGATATAATATATATTAATGATTATGAAGTGCCTTTTTATGAGGGCTTAGATCATAATGAAATAGAAAAGCGAATAACAAATTTAGTTAGGAGAGCTTTAGCTTATAAACCTAAATTAGTAGTAATAGTTAATGATACATTAATTGAATATGGAAAAGAAATAATTCAAAAAGAATTAAATAATATCCCATGGGTTAATATAGTAGATGAAGTTATAAGTGAAGTTCAAACTAAATATGAAGCTAAAAATATGGCATTCTTTGCGCCATTTGGAATTATTGAAGCTAATTTGTATCAAAAGAATTTTACATATGCAAGACTATATAATCTTAATGCTGATAATATTTTAAATATTATGAATGAAGCTAAGATTAAAACTAATGAATCTTTTTCTGATATGCGTAATGCGATGTCTCCTTTATATAAAAAGGATGTTGATGTAATTATTCCCACATTACCTAATATATTATTGTTTTATACAGAAATATATGAATATGCACCTAGTGGCGTAGAAATTATTAAGGTTAGTGATTTACTTGCATCTAAAGCAAAAAAGCTTATTAAAGAAGAAAATGGAAAGAATAAAAAGTATACATATGTAGTTGTTAAGGATGGCACAAAAGAAAAAGATAAGTGCATAAATATATATAATAAAATTTTATCTTGTCCTTTCAAATGCTACCTTGAAAAAATTGATTCTAATAAATAAATTACTAAATGATTAATTATATAAATAATATTTAGGAAGTGATTAGGGCTTAAATATTAGGCCTAATTTATTAAAAAAACGCGTAACTTAAGGAGAAAAAATATGAAATACATTATGTCTTTAGACCAAGGTACAACAAGCTCAAGAGCTATTATATTTGACCATAATGCTAATATAATTTCTGTCGCCCAACAAGAATTTGCGCAAATTTATCCAAAACCAGGTTGGGTTGAGCATGATCCTAACGAAATATTAGCTAGTCAAATTAGTGTATGTACAGAAGCTTTAATAAAAGCGGGTTTAAGTATTAGTGATATATTAAGTATTGGTATTACTAATCAACGTGAAACAACTATTGTATGGAATAAAAATACTGGTAAACCAATTTATAATGCTATTGTTTGGCAATGCAGAAGAACTAATGATTATTGCAAAACTTTAAAAGAAGATGGCTTTGATAAAATGATTTACGAAAGAACTGGATTAGTAATTGACGCATATTTCTCCGCTACTAAAATTAAATGGATTTTAGATAATGTAAGTGGTGCTAGAGAATTAGCTATGAAGGGTGAATTATTATTTGGTACTATTGACACATATTTAATGTGGAACTTATCAAGTAAAGAAAATAGAATTCATGCTACAGATTATACTAATGCTAGTAGAACTATGTTATTTAATATTCATACTTTAGATTGGGATGATGATTTATTATCATTATTTGATATTCCTAAATCAATGCTACCAGAAGTTCATCCTTCTAGTTATTTATTTGGTTATACTAGTGAGAAAATATTAGGTGATAGGATTCCTATTGCAGGTGTTGCTGGGGATCAACAATCAGCTTTATTTGGTCATTTGTGCACAAACAAAGGTGATGTTAAAAACACATATGGTACAGGCTGTTTTTTACTTATGAATACTGGTGATGAACTTGTTAATTCAAAGCATGGCTTAATTACTACACTTGCTGCATCATTAAGCGATAAACCTAATTATGTATTAGAAGGTAGTGTATTTGTGGGTGGTGCGATTGTTCAATGGTTGAGAGATGAACTTAGAATGATTAAGAAAGCTTGTGAGACTGAGAAGTATGCATTAAGCGTTGAAGATACTAATGGTGTATATATTATACCCGCATTTGTTGGATTAGGAGCTCCATATTGGAATGGTAATGTAAGAGGTATAGTAACTGGATTAACTAGAGGTGCTAAAAAAGAACACTTTATTAGAGCTGCTTTAGAATCAATTGCTTACCAAGTACATGATTTAATTAGATCAATGGAAAAAGACCTAGGAGAAAAAGTTAATAATTTGGCTGTTGATGGTGGAGCTTGCGCTAATAATTTTTTAATGCAATTTCAAGCAGATATAGTTAAAACAAATGTTATTAGACCTTCACTAATTGAAGTTACCGCACTAGGTGTTTGCTATCTATCTGGTTTAAAAATGGGATATTGGGAATCAATTGAGGAATTAAAAGCAATAAGAAGTATTGATAAAGTATTCAGTCCAAAAATGGATGAAATTAAAAGGATTAAAATATTAAATGGTTGGGAAGATAGCATGGAAATGCTACTTAAAAAATAAATATTAATGATTAAAAATAAATGTTCATTAGAAGAAGCAAAGAATAAATATTTTAGTAATTTAAAAAAAGATTCTATAGGGGTTTATCAAGAAAAAGCAATACATGGCATTTTAAAAAATTATTTTGAAACTGACGATACAAAAAAAGAAGTTAAAGTATCAGGATCAATTGCAGACATTAAAAATGAATATGGAATCATCGAAATACAAACTAGAAGCTTTGATAAATTAAGACCAAAATTAGATAAATATTTAATTGATAATGAAGTAACTATTGTATATCCTTTATTTCAAAATAAAACTATCATTTGGTTAAATAGTGATAATGAGAAAGACTACAATAGAAAAAGTTCTAGGCACCAAAATATTTATAATAGTTTTAAAGAATTATATAAACTTAAAACATATCTTACTAACCCTCATCTTCATTTACACTTTGTGTATCTAGAAGCAATTGAATTTAAAAATTTAGATGGGTTTGGAAAAGATAATAAAAAACATGCAAGTACTTTTAATAAACTACCTATTAATATAATAAGTGAAGAAGATATTGAAAGCTATAATGATTTTAAATATTTATTAAATGATGTTAATGGTGAATTTACAGTAAATTCATTAGCTAAATTAAAACATATAAATAAAAACAATATAGCAGTTATGATTACAATATTTTCATATCTTGGTTTAATTAAGAAAGTGGGCACATTAAAAAGAGCATATGTATATACTAAAAACTTTTAGGAGATAAGATAATGAAATTTGTATCATGGAATGTTAATGGATTACGTGCAGTAATCAAAAAAGATTTTTTTAATATATTTGAAAACTTTAATGCTGATTTCTTTTGCCTTCAAGAAACTAAGATGCAACGCGAAGATGTCACATTTTTAAGTGAAGATTTTAAATATAATGATTATTATGTATATATGAATAGTGCAATTAAAAAAGGTTATTCAGGTACAATGATATTTACTAAGCATGCACCTATTAATGTTATTTATGGTATAGATGGTAAACATAATGATGAAGGTAGAGCAATAACTTTAGAATATGAAAACTTTTATTTGGTTGATTTGTATTCACCTAATTCACAAGATGAACTAAAAAGAATTGATTATAGAATGGAATATGAAGACGATTTAAGAATATACTTAAATGAATTAAAAAGCAAAAAAAATGTAATTATGTGCGGTGACTTGAATGTAGCTCATAATGAAATTGATTTAAAAAATCCAAGTATCAATCACTTTAATCCAGGATTTAGTGATCAAGAGAGAGGAAAATTCAGTGAATTATTAGAAAGTGGATTTATTGATTCATTCAGATATTTATATCCTAATACTATAAAATATTCATGGTGGAGTTATCGTGCTTTTGCAAGAGAAAAGAATGTAGGATGGAGAATTGACTACTTTATTTTATCACCATCATTAAAGGATAAAATAATTAGTGCAACTATTGAAAATGATATATATGGAAGTGATCACTGTCCAGTTACAGTAAGTTTGGATTTATAATATGGTAGATAACAAAAAATTAGTTGAACTAATGGATATTATTAATTCATCAAATAATATTGTATTTTTTGGTGGAGCTGGTGTATCAACATCATCTAACATTCCAGATTTTAGAGGCTCAAATGGGTTATATAAATATACTCCTGAAGAGATAATTAGTCATTCATTTTTTGTAAGTCATACAAAAGAATTTTATGAATTCTATTTTTCTAAAATGGTATATCTAAATGCTCTTCCAAATGAATGTCATAAGTTTTTAGCGTCATTAGAAGAAAAAGGAAAATTGAAAGCAGTAGTTACACAAAATATTGACGACTTACACCAAAAAGCAGGAAGTAAAAAGGTGTATGAACTTCATGGGTCTGTAGTTAGAAATTATTGCATGAAGTGTCATAAATATCATGATATTAATAGTGATGCATTTAAAAAGATTAATTATAAAGGTATACCTATTTGTGAATGCGGCGGAATAATTAAACCTGATGTTGTTTTATACGAAGAGCCACTAAATGAAGATATTATATATGGTGCAATTAATGCAATAAGTAAGTGCGATACATTAATAGTAGCTGGTACTAGCTTAGTAGTATATCCAGCAGCTTCATTTATAAGATATTTTAATGGTAAGCATTTGATAGTATTAAATTTAGGAATCCCTGAAAATATTACTTATGCTGATTTAATTATTGATGGTAAATGTGAAGAATACTTAAATATGGATAATTTTAATAAATATATAAAATAAAGAGAATAAACAAATGAAATATAATTTTGACCAAGAAACTAACAGATATAATACAAGCTCATATAAATATGATTCTATAATTGATAAAGATATCCTACCAATGTGGATAGCTGATATGGATGTTGTAGGATTAAAAGAAATAAAAGATGCTATTCTTAAAGCAAGTGAGAATAGTATATTAGGCTATACTTATCCTAGTGATGAATATTATAATTATTTAATTTCTTGGTATAAGAATCATTTTGATTTTTCTTTTAGTAAAGATGATGTTGTGATGAGTCCAGGAATAGTATATGGTTTAGGTGTTGCAATCCAAGCTTTAACTAATAAGAATGATTATATAATGATTAATGAACCAGTATACCATCCATTCAAAGAAATGATTGAAGTAAATGAAAGAATTAAAATTAGTTCAGATTTAGTATTAAAAGATGAAAGATATGAACTTGATTTTAATGATATTGAAAAAAAGATTAAAGAATATAATGTAAAGATGTATGTGTTGTGTTCGCCTCATAATCCTGTAGGTAGAGTTTGGACAAAAGAAGAATTATTAAAAATCGGAGAGATATGTGAAAGAAATAATGTATATGTATTCGCTGATGAGATTCATTCTGATTTTGTATATAGCACATATAAACATTATACTTTTACAAATATAAAGGATACTTTTAAGAATTTTACTATTACTGCACTTGCGCCATCTAAAACATTTAATATAGCTGGTTTACAACTTAGTAATATAATTATATTTAATAAAGAAATTAAAGAAAAATATAAACATATATTTGATTGTGTTGCTTATCATGAATGTAATTCTTTATCTATTTTCTCAACAATTGCTTGCTATAAATATGGCGAAGAATGGTTAAATGAATTTAGATTGTATTTAGAAAATAACCTAAATTATTTAATAAAAGAACTTAATGGTATAAAGGGTGTAAAAGTGATTAAACCTGAAGGCACATATTTAGTTTGGTTAGATTTTAGAGAATTAGGATTAAAAGATAAATTAAATGACTTTGTTTTAAATGAATGCAAATTATATTTAAATGATGGAAATATGTTTGGTGAAAGTGGTAGTGGATTTATGCGAATGAATATTGCTTGCCAGAAAAATAAGATAATAGATGCGGTAGATAGAATTAAAAAAGCATTGTGTAAATATTATGGAAAAAGATGAAAGATTAAAACAAATAGAAAGAAGTATTATAAAAAAATTCAGGTCAAATATTTGGGCAAGATTTGTGCAAGCAGTAGATGACTATAAACTAATTAGTGAAGGTGATAAAATAGCTTGCTGCATTAGTGGTGGTAAAGATTCTATGCTGTTAGCTAAATTAATGCAAGAATTACAAAAGCATTGGCTAGTAAAATTTGAATGCATTTTTTTAGTAATGGATCCTGGATATACCGAAGAGAATCATAACAAGATTCAAGCAAATGCAGATTTATTAGGTATTCCAATTGAATTCTTTAGTACTAATATTTTTAATGTGGTATATAAAGAGGATGACTCTCCTTGCTATTTATGTGCAAGAATGAGAAGAGGCTATTTATATAGAGAAGCCAAAAAAAGAGGCTGCAATAAGATTGCTTTAGGGCATCACTTTGATGATGTGATTGAAACTACTTTACTTGGCCTATTATATGGAAGTCAAATTCAAACCATGGTTCCTAAGATTAAAAGCACAAATGTATGTGGTATGGAATTAATAAGACCAATGTATAAAATCAAGGAAGCTGACATTATATCTTGGGCAAATTACAATGATTTACACTTTCTAAGATGTGCTTGCAAGTTTACAGAAAAAGAAAGTTGTGATAGTGATTCTAAGAGGCTCGAAGTAAAGGAACTTATTAAAGATTTAAAAAAGAAGTACCCAATCGTTGATATGAATATCTTTAAAGCTATGGAAAATGTAAATTTAAACATGGTGTTAGGATATAAAAAGAATGATGTTAAACATACATTCTTAGATGAATACGATACATTTAATTATTGTACGGGTGAAGATAATGAATGAAGGATTTAATAGAACAATCAATCTAATAGGTATAAATAATTTTAATAAATTGCAAAACTCAAAAGTTATAATTTTTGGTTTGGGCGGTGTTGGAGGATATGTAGTAGAAGCTCTAGCTAGAAGTGGAGTAGGAAATATTGATTTAGTAGATAATGACAAAATAGATATTACAAACATCAATAGACAGCTAATTGCTACTAATAAAACTGTTGGTAGATTAAAAACAGATTGCTTTTTAGAAAGAATAAAAGATATCAATCCTAATTGTAATGTAATTAAATATGATATGTTCTTTTTACCTGAAAATTCATATCTGATTGATTTTAGTAAATATGATTATGTAATTGATTGTGTTGATACAGTAAGTGCAAAATTAGAAATCATCTCTAAAGCTAAAGAAGTAAATACAAGAATAATTTCATCTATGGGTACCGCAAATAAAATAGATCCAACAAAATTTGAGATAAAAGATATTAACCAAACCTCAATTTGTCCTCTAGCAAGAGTTATGCGCTACGAACTAAAAAAACGAAGCATAAGTGATGTTAAGGTTTTATATTCAAAAGAAGAGACAGTTAAAAAAGAAGAAGGTGTAAAAGCATCAATTGCTTTTGTGCCATCAGTTGCTGGATTGTTAATTGCATCATATGTAATAAAAGATTTGATAAAATAAAAAACATTTTTATAAAAAAGGCTAATTTTTCTAGTGTGAGAAGTTGGCCTTTTTATTATTTGTTTGAAAAAGATTGATAAAATAACTATACTAAAATTAATAGATAGGTTGTCTTGAAATTTTCTATTAGGGAACAATTTTTAATAAAGGAGGAATGAATGAAAAAAATAATAATAATTCCTTTATTACTTATTTTCTTTTTATCATCATGTGCTGGGGCGCAAGGCATAAAAGGAGAAACTGGTGATAAAGGTGAAAAGGGTGATACTGGCCCTAAAGGAGACATTGGTAAAGCTGGCATTGATGGTGAAAAAGGTGCTGATGGTGAAAATGGACTTTCAGGCAAAGAAATAGTGTTTATTTTTAGTAGTAAAGGCATTGAATATTCTTATGAAAATAGTGATGAATTTACGCTGCTATTAAGTTATGAGGAAATATTTACTGAAATGGATAAAAAAAATAAATTACAATAGTTTATATACGAATTATTTTGTATGAAATAATTCGTTTTTTTGTGTTTTTTTTGAATGGAAAGCGTTGACATATAACAGTCAGTTTGGTATACTATATCTAGATAGAAATTCAAGACACTATCGAAAATAATTAAATAAAGATACTATTAGAAAAAAACGAGGAGGTTTTTACTTAATGAAAAAGAGAAGTTTTATCTTGGTAGTACTTTTAGCTTTAGTATGTGTTTGCTTTTTAGCTGCATGTGCTGGAGAACAAGGTATTCAAGGAGATAAAGGTCCTGTTGGTGAAACTGGTGATCAAGGTCCTAAAGGTGAAACTGGTGCTGCTGGTAAAAAAGGTGAAACTGGTGAAACTGGTGCTGCTGGACAAGATGCTAAGGAAATCGAAATGGGCACTATTGGTAGTGGTATCGTTTACAGATATGTTGGAGAAGATGATGAAAGTTGGAAGCCTGTAATTGATTTTGATGATCTTTTCGCTTATCGTGAAACTTATACTATTACATTAGATGCTGCTGGTGGAACACTAACAGATGGCTCTGTTTATAGTGATTTAATTTATAAAGAAGATAAAGATATTGAAACACCTGTATATGGTGAATATATTTTCGCTGGTTGGTATTATGAAGATGGTTCATTAGTTACTGATAACTTCATTGAAGGAATCGTAAGAAACTACGAATTAACTGCTAAATGGTTATCTAACGTTGTTTTAGAAGGAACTGATGGAGCTGAAGGTCAACCAAGAGTTGAAATCTATGACGAAACTGGTGCTGAATTACCATACGCTGATGTTGTTGCTAATGTAAAGAAGGCATTCTTTGCTGATTATGCAAAAGCTGCTGGATATGATTCAATCAAAGTTGCTGCTGATCCTATCGCTTTAACTGTTAATTGTTATGGTGTTGGTTCATCTGAAACTACTCCTAATACAAGCTATTGGAATGCTGAAGCTGAAGCTGCTACTTTATACTTATGTGATAAAGCTACTATGGATGCTGGAGATTCTTCATACGCTTATGCTTATAGATTAGGTTTAGATGTTGAAGATGGCGCTTTAGTTGTTAAACATATTTATACTATTAATGGTACTGAAGATGCTAGAAATCAAGAATATGCTTACACATTATTCTGCCATGAGTCTTATGCAAATATTGATGCATTCAAAAAGTTAAAAGAAGGCGATAAGCTTACTTATACTGCTGATTTAGCTGCATTAGAAGCTGGTGTTGTTGAAGTTGCATTATCATGCGCTCAAACTAGTGAAGTTAAGTTAGTTGATTTAACTGGCGATGCATTATACAAAGAATTATTAAAAGGTATTGGTGAACCTAAATATAATAATAAAGCTGATTATCCATGCTTAGGTTTATTCTATGATATCGATTCTAACTTCCATATCACAACTACTAAGTTTGCTGATGAATGGGTATGGTTCATTAATTGGTTATGTAATAGATCTGCATCTGTTTACTATTCAGGTGGAGAAGAAGTTTATGTAGCTGGTAAGACTACTGACAGAAGCGTTATGATCGCTCAAGTAATTAGTGAACATGAAACTACAAGTTCTTACTTATCAGAATTAGATGATTCATCTAACTATCCTGGTAGAATCTTAGCTCAAAACTTCACTAACTTCTTTGATATGGGTTGTGAATGCTACTTCGGTGGATCAATTGATAAAGTTATTTCATTCGATGTAACTAAAGATAAGATTTATGATAGTTCATTAGCTGAAACTGGTGAAGAATATGATTGCTTCGGCGCTTGGGGAGAATTACCAAGTATTCATGATTTAATGAAGACTGAAATTCTTGAATTAGTTGAATTAGAAGCTGGTCAAGAATATAAATTAGTTCCATTAAAGAAAGATGGCGCTGAATTCTTAGGTTGGTTTGCTCCATTATCTGATGAAGAAAAAGCTGCTAATGTTAAAGCTGAATTAGCTACATTAGGTGCTGATTTCATCGCTGATTTCAATAAAGCAAATGGTACATCATTAACTATTGATTTATTAGATACAGCTAATATGGATTCTAGTCAAATCGTAACTATGTTTGCTGGTGAAGGCATTCAAGCTAAATGGCAATGGTTATTAGATGGTATCGTTGCTGCTTCTGGAGAAGCTGCTGATGCTGTAGATCCTGATGAAGGCGTTAATGAAGCTAACAAATCATTCTGGATTCCTGCATTCAATGGATTCTTTACTCAAACTCAACATGAAGATGCTAACTTCAAGACTGTAAGTGCTGATTTTGCTGATGCTGCTGTATTTGCAAAAGCTTGCTCTGCTGCTGCAGGTGAAGTAGAAGTTGAAATCGTTAAATTTGAAGATAACGGTAAGACTATCGTAGCTAAATGGAAATAAGAAAGGAGATACAACAATGAAAAAGAAAAGTTTATTAGTTATTTTATTATTATTAGTTTGTACTTTCTTATTGGCTGCTTGTGGTGAACAAGGAATCCAAGGTATTAAAGGTGAACAAGGAGATAAAGGTGCTACTGGTGAACAAGGACCTAAAGGTGACCAAGGTGAAGATGGACCTAAAGGTGACGCAGGTGCTAAAGGTGAAGACGGTAAAGATGCAACTGCTCCTGAAATGATCGTTGATGCTGAAGGTATTAAATGGAGAAGAACTGGTGATACAGAATGGCAAATTCTTATCACTATGGAAGATTTATTAGGAAAATCTGAAAAATATACAATCTCTTTCGAAGTTGGCGAAGGAAATGCTGTTGAATCATTAACTGAACAATTATGGAAAGATGAAATCGAATTACCTACAACTAAGAGAAAGAATTATACATTCATTGGTTGGGCTGATGCTGCTGGAAATATGATTGAAGGCAATTATGTAGTTAAGAGCAATGCTAAATTAACTGCTGTTTGGGGTTCAACTGTATCTCTAAGAGGTGCTGATGTTATTGATTTAACTGCATTAACTGCTGGTGAAGAATTTGCATTAGAAAAATACAATGCTGGTAATGATGGAGCTACTGCTAACATCGCTACTAAAGCTTCTGAAAGTTCTGCATGTGGTAAATATTGGTTCAGAACTTATATTAAAGCTATTACTGGTATGGAAGGATTATATAAAGTAGTTGCTGTTAGAACTAATGGCGTTAATACTTCTGATGTTCCTGTAGATGAAGATTTTGATTATGTAGTTGCTAGTTGGGGCGATTATACAGGTGCTGGAAAAGCTGCTATTGAAGCTTTATGTGATGAAGCTAATATTGGCCAAATCGTAAAGATTACTGGTTTTGATCCTACTGCTGAAGCTGGAGCACTTACTGATGTTAAGGCTCAATTATTCACTGGATTTGAAAGTAAAGCTCAAATCGTTAAAGAAGGCGAAAGCATTACATTACCTACTATGCCTGCTGATGAAGATGGAAATGTATTCATGGGCTGGTCTGATGGCGAAAACAAATTCAACGGTGAATATACACCTACTGGAAATGTTGAATTATCACCTGTTTATGCTGGTGTTGTTGCATTAACTGCTGATGCTATCATTAATGAATTCTTAAAAGATTTCAATGATGCTGCTGTTAAAGCTGGTGTTGTAGCTGCTCCTGTTGCTGCTGCTTCATTCTATGACACATACAAAGAAAAATTCATGGTAATTGGTGATGATGGTAACGCTACTACTGATAGTATGGCTGCTAAATCTCCTGAATTCGTAGCTAAATATTCTTGGTTCTTTGCTTGGATCGGTGAACAATTAGCTAAAGAAGGTGAAACAAGTGGATCATCTCATAAATATGAATTCAAAGCTTTAAGTGCTTATGGAATTACTGTTCCAGATGGCGTTTCTACTCCAACTGGATCATATAAATATTGCGATAGATATCTAATTGAAACATTAGGTAACTTTGTAAGTAAAGGTAATAGTAAATTATCTGATTCTTACCCAGCAATCGATTTCTCTGATAGTTCAAATTACAATGGTTTAGTAGATGCTGCTAATGCTGCTGGATTTGCTATCGTTGAAGAAAAAGTAACTTTAAATAAGACTGACATCATGAATGAATTCTTAAAAGATATTAATGCTGCTGCTATTAAAGCTGGTATCATTACTGAAGCTATTGAAGCTGCTGATTTCTATGCAACATTCAGTGGAAAATTATTCAATGTAACTGCTGTTGATGATGGTGCTTATACTATTGAAGGTTTATTTGTAACTGATGCTAAATTAAAAGCTAGATATGCTTGGTTCTTAGAATGGATCGGCGCTAAGATGGGCGATAAGAAGTATGGAAATACTGCTTTAGTTGCTTTAGGTCTAAAGAGTGCTAATGATGCTAACGTTGTAACAGCTTCATTAGATTATGCTGATAAGACTTTAACTAATAGTATTCATAACTTCTTAAATGGTGCATCTGATGTATTACATGGTGGTTCTTCAAGTGGTGCTGTTCCTGCTGATTTCTCATCTTCTACAGCTTACTCTGATTTAGCTGATGCTGCTATAGCTGCTAACTTTGCTTTAGATGATGGATCTATTAAGATTGATATCACTTATTATGGAACTTCAGTATGGGCTGCAGATGCTGCTTTAGGTTACTCTTTATTAAAGGGTAAACAAAGAGGAGCTTATTGGTATTCAATTTTCATTTCAAAAGATGAAACTGATGGCAAATATTATGTAGTTGAAACAGCTGTTTCTGGAGCTACTGCAGAAACTGCTGCTTGTGATTATACAATTACTGTATATCCAGAAGATTTACAAGCTGAAGCTAGTGCTTTAGGCATTGAAAAAGATATGCAAGTTATCTTCTCAGTTGACCCTGCATCATTCCCTGCAGAAGCTGGTGCATTTAGCGTAACTGTTTCTTTCAAATAATAATTTGAATTGAAGGGTTAAATTAAAGCCCTAGATAAGCGTAATTACGAAATAGATTAATTCTATTAGTAGTTACGCTTTTTATTATTGCTGAATGTATCTATAATTATGTATAATAGTGATTTTGTAATTTATATCATCTTATTTTTCTTACTTGAATAATATAAGAAAAAAGAGTATAATTACTATATATAAATGGGGTGAATATATGGGAACTATTAATATGGTTTTATTTGAACCTGAAATTCCACAAAATACAGGTAATATAATGAGGACATGTGTTGCAAGTAACACAATTCTTCACTTAATTAGACCTTTAGGATTTCAATTAGATGATTATCATATGAAAAGAAGTGGTGTTAATTATTTACCATTTTTGAAGATGAATGTATATGATGACTGGAATGATTTTTTAAATAAACAAATTAATAATAATCCAAATGCAGAAATGTATTTTTTAACAAGATATGGTGAACACCATATTTATGAGGTTGATACAAAAGACACAAACAAAGATTATTATTTAGTACTTGGTAAAGAATCAACAGGTATCCCTAAAGAATTATTACAAGAACATTTAGACAGATGTATTAGACTTCCTATGACTGATAAAGTAAGAGCCCTAAATGTTAGTAATGTTGCTGCGATAATGATTTATGAGGTTGCTCGTCAACAAGGATTTCCAGGAATGTTTGAATATGAGCCTGATCAAGATGATAATGGTCATAAAGGAAGAGATTTTTTAACAAGAAAATAAAATAGGTGTCCTAGTAGCTCAGCTGGATAGAGCGATTGCCTCCTAAGCAATAGGTCGTAGGTTCAATTCCTATCTAGGACGCCATATGATTATGTCTATTCACCTTTTGATTAAATAGGGTAAATAGTAGAAAATATACCATTTTTAGTAGATTTATGCTAAAAGTGGTCTTTTTTTATTGCCCTAAAAAGGGGACCTATGAAGTAATACTAGGAACAGTTTTAAGTGATACTTGGCATTTGTTTACATTTAATTTTAATAATACAAACATTAAAATAAGCATAGATGAACAAGTTTATAATGAGAATTTGATTAATTCTCTAGATTTAAGTAATAAAATCACTTATATTGGATGTAATTATGGTTTTAGTGCTCCAGGTGGAGAACTTAATGGAAGTATTGAAATGTTAACATATGATAATCATTATAGAGAAAATATTCATAATACAATATTAAGTGCTGGATCTATTACGCACATAACTTATTATGATGAATTAAATAGAATTAATAAAAAAGAAATAATAACTAGAAGTAATAGATTAACACATAA
>JAZLLM010000032.1:0-31190 GCA_045598145.1 Bacilli bacterium
AATATGAATCATCATCTTCATATATATATGAATATTTTTATGAATCATCATTATTAATTAGAGAACATATTTATAAAAATAATCATAATTATTATAATTATTATTTTTATGATGAAAATAACGAAATATATAGTATAATGTATGAGAACAATAGATATTATTATTTGAAAGATTTATTAAATAATATAATAGGTATAGTTGACGTAAATGGTAATATAGTAGTAAACTATGATTATAATACATTTGGAAAGATAATAAATATAAGTGGAAGTCTAGCTGATACATTAGGTATTGATAATCCATTTAGATATAAATGTTATTATTATGATGAAGAGAGTAAATTATATTATCTAAACAATAGATATTATAATCCTGAATGGGATTTTGCAAGTAGTAAACTAGCTAATGATATTGATTGCGATTGTTTATTGATTCTTACTGCAGTTAGTGAAGTTTGTTTGAATTTTAATAAAGAGAATGAAATGAAACTAAATGATGTTAGTTTAAATGATATTAAAAAATATAACGAAGAAGGTCACTTTTATTCAGGTAGTATGAAACCAAAAGTAGAAGCTAGTATTGAATTCGTAGAAAGAAAAGAAGGAAGTACTGCAATTATTACTTCAATAGAGAATGCATATCAAGCTATTAAAGGAAATTGTGGAACACAAATTCATCAATAATTATGGGAGAATTAAAATTAATAAAAGAAAATGAATTATTTTATAATGGCTATTCTTTAAAAGACTTAGCTGTAAATTATGGAACTCCTTTAAAAATAACATTTTTAGATGTTATTAAAAATAGAGTTATTACTTTAAAATCTGCTTTCGAGAAAGCTATATCAGAAAAAAATTATAATGGTAAATTTATTTATTTAAATGCAAATAAAGCTAATTATGGCGCGTTAGAAATATTAGAATCTTTTAAATATAGCGATGGTTTAGAAACATCAAGTTTTTATGATTTACTTTTAACATTAGAATTATTTAAAAGAAACCCTAAATTCAAAGACAAATTGATTGTATCAAACGGTTATAAACCTAATGATTATTTAAATACAATAATTGAATGTGCTAGATGTAAACAATATAAGATTATTGATATTATTGATTCATATGACGAATACGAAAGACTTAAACAAGCAAATATTGAACTTGAAGTTGGTTTAAGAATTCATATTCCTAGTTTATATAATGAAAGTGAAGAAGAACCCAAGAACGATAGATTTGGCATAAGTGAATTGGAGTTCGAAAAAATTTTAGAAGATATAAGAAACACTAAACTAATATTAAGTACTATTCACTTTCATCAAAGAGGTTTTGATTACGAAGAAGAAAAGTTCAAAGAAAATTTTGAAAAAGTATTTAGTAAGTTTTATGTAAAAGCTAATAAACAATATAATACTGTATGTAATTTTGATATGGGCGGTGGTTCTCCATTACCAACAGAAGGAAGTTTTGACTATGATGCATGGGCGAAACTATGTATAGAACTATTACAAGAAATTTCTATAAAATATAATGTTACTGCACCTAATTTAATAAGTGAAAATGGTAAATATAGTCAAAAAGATAGTACTGTAAATATTTATAAAGTAGTTACTAAGAAATATACTGATGAATACCCATGGCATATAGTAGATGGTAGTTTATTAATTGCAATGCCTGAAATGTATGCATTGGGTGAACCTATTGAAGTTAAACCAATAAATGAGCTTGATAAAGAAATGATTAAAGCAAGACTAGCAGGTATAACTTGTGATTGTGATGATGTGTATTATGAAAAAGGTGGATATATATTATTGCCAAAAACAAACGAAGATTTATATATAGGCTTATTAGGTACAGGATCATATCAAAATAGTATGAACGGAAAAGGTGGAGTCCATCATTGTTTACTTCCTGAAGAGAAAGATATTGTTATTTACACAGAAAATAACGAACATAAAGTATTAGTTAGAAATGAACTTCAAACAATAGAAGATATATTTAAATTAATGAAAATGTAATTATCTTCAATTAAAATAACTTAAAAGAGACTATAATTCATAGTCTCTTTTAAATTTACTAAAATTATATTAAATTGTTTATACTTTTTTATGTATAGTGACATATTGATAAATATTTGGTATAATAGTAAGTAATTATATGGGGTAAAATATGAAACGAAGATTTAGTATGCTATTATTTGTTACTATTATATTAATCGTTTTAACTATTTCATTAGCAGGGATTGGTTTCTATAATTATTACAGTATAACTTTAGATTCTGCCTATGAAAGATTAAATGATGCCTTTGTAACAACAAAAAATACAATATATAACACTTTTTTAGAAAATAGCAAGGATTTAAATTATTTAGCGAATTTGATAAATGATAATACTTCTATGAATGAAGAATATATAAAAGAATTATTATATGAACATAATAAAATATACTCACCTCATAAAGCAATAGTTATAACTCCTACTAATAAAATTATAACAGAAGAAAAGGTTGTGCAAGCTAATTCAAAATTTTCTTTTGAAGATGCTGTAAATAATGGGGAGTATTTTATTGAAGATGGAAAAGATATATATGATGAATGCAAAAATCATGCAATTCATTTTGTACCAATTACGGATGGTATAAATACAAAAGGTTTTGCATGTTTAGTAATGAATTATCAAAATTATGATGTATTAGCTGGTTTACCAGATTATGAAAAAACACATTATTATATTGTAAATAACACAATTGGAAATATTATTGCAAGTAGTAATGAGAACGAGTACCCAACTATATATTCATTAGGTTCAAATATTTTCAAAAAAGATTACGCAAATGTTATTGATAATATTTTAAATAGAAAAAGTGGGCGCACTTTTAGTAAAACAAGAAGTGGCGAAAAAATAATTATGTATTATGGACCAATGGATAAAGCTGAATCTATTTTTGAAGATTGGTCTATTTGCGTATCTTTTGATTATAATGAAGTATTATATAATGCTAACTCCTTTTTAAAAGCATCAATTGTATTAGTAATTGTAGAACTTTTAATTTGTGCTCTTTTCTATATTTATATTTATCATAAATCAAAAGAAGAAATACTAAAAAATAATTTAGAAGAACGTGTAGTAAAAGCTGAGACAGCTGATAAAGCAAAGAGCACATTTTTGTTTAATATGAGTCATGACATTAGAACACCAATGAACGCAATTGTTGGATTTATCGGAATGGGTAAAAAATACGCAGAAGATAAAGACAAAGTTATTGATTGCTTAAATAAGGCTGAAGATGCCAGTAAACACCTACTTAGACTAATAAATGATGTTTTAAATATGGCACGTATTGAGTCAGGTAAAATCACAATTGAAGAAGAAAGAATTGACTTATATGTATTTATTAGCGAACTTGAGGTTATAGTTAAATCTGAAGCGAAAAAAAATAATATTAAATTTGATATTGTGTATAACGATATTATAACTCATGATGTTTATCTTGATGTATTAAGAATGGATAAAATACTAATTAATATTATTAGTAATTCTATTAAATATACAAAAGAGGGTGGATGGGTAAAATTAACTATAACAGAAATGCCATCTTTGATTGATGATTATGTAAATTATTCTTTTATCATAGAAGATAATGGTATAGGTATGAGTCAAGAATTTTTAAATCATATTTTTGATTCATTCGTAAGGGAACAATCAAGCACTAGCTCAGGAATTGAAGGAACTGGTCTTGGTATGAGTATCGTAAAGAAAATGGTTGATTTATTAGGTGGTACTATAAGAGTTGATAGTAAATTAGGTATAGGTACAAAAGTATTTTGTGAATTATCATTTAAAAAAGTTAATGAGAAGGATATAATAAGTGTTGATTCATTAAAAGGATATGAAAATATATCTATTGAAGGAATGAACGTATTATTAGCTGACGATAATGAATTAAATAGAGAAATTGTGAAAGATAATTTAGATACATATAATGTAAATGTTACTTTAGCTATTGATGGAGCAGATGCTTTAGAAAAATATAATCATAACAAAGTAGGTTATTTTGACATAATCTTGATGGATGTCCAAATGCCTTATATTGATGGTTATCAAGCTACAAAAGATATCAGAAATTCTAATAAAGGTAATTATTCTAATATTCCAATTATTGCTTTAACTGCTAATGCATTTGATGTGGATAGAAAGAAAGCCTTAGATTCAGGAATGAATGAATATTTATCTAAACCAATAGATATGAAGCAATTAATTTTATTGCTTAAAAAATATTATAGTAAATAAAAGAAAGAAGAAAAATTATGAAGGTAGGAATTGCGGGAAGTGCCCAATCAAATGATATATTGATTACCGTAAAAGAAGCAAACGAATTAAGTATAAATCTAGAAAGTATAGTTGATGCTTTTTTTCATGATCAAATAATGCAAGTTATCAGTGACACTTTAAAAGAATTAAATATAGATAAATTAAGTATATCTTGTATTGATAAAGGAGCTTTAGATTTTACTATAAAAGCAAGACTAATTACTGCTATATCAAGAATGGAGGAAACTGATGCGTAGAAGTTTATTATTCATTCCAAGTAACAACCCTGGAATGTTACAGAATTCTGATGTATTTGGTGCAGATGCTGTAATCTATGATTTAGAGGATGCACTAAGTGTAAATGAAAAAGATAATGCTAGAAATTTATTACATTATTTTTTAGAAAGTCACCCTAATATTTCTTCTACTATGGAAATAGTTGTAAGAATTAATGGTCTAGATACTACTTATTATAAAGAAGATTTAGAAAGTATTGTAAGTGACAAAATTGATTCTATAATGCTTCCTAAAGCAAGAATAAGTGATTTAAAAAAGCTTGATGAATTATTAAATGAAATTGAAAATAAAAAAGGTATGAAAAAACACATTAAAATTATACCAATAATTGAACTTGCAATTTCTGTATTAGAAGTTGATGTAATAGCAAGTCTTTCTAGAGTTGATGGTATACTTTTAGGCGGTGAAGATTTATCTAGTGATATGGAAGTTACTAGAACTAAAGAAGGTAGGGAAATTGAATATGCGAGAAGTAGAGTTGCATATGCATGTAAAGCATATCAAATAGACGCTATTGATACTCCATTTACTGACGTTAATGACAATGATGGATTAGCACGTGATGCACAAAATGCCTTAAGTTTAGGAATGAACGCTAAAAGCGCTATTCACCCTAATCAAATAGATTGTATTAATGATACTTTTTTGCCATCAAAGAAATTAATTGATTGGGCTAAAAGAGTTGATGCTTTAGCTAAAGAAAACTTAGCCAAAGGAATTGGTGTGTTTAGTTTAGATGGTAAAATGGTTGATAAACCAGTTATTGAAAGAGCAAATAAAATCTTAAAGAAAGCAAGTAAATTTAATGCTTTATAGGTAGGTAAAATGGCTGATTTTAAATTAAACGCCGTAAATAGGTTAATTCCTAGTGATATGCCTATTTTTGAAGGTAGTAACAAATATAAAGAAAAAGAAAGAATATTAGTTAAAGAAAAAAATATAAATAATGAAATTAAGTTTTTTAATTCTTTAGGTGATATTTTTAATGAATTAAATATAAAAGATGGTATGACACTTTCTTTTCATCATCATTTAAGAAATGGCGACTATGTCCTTAATATGGTAAGTGAAGAAGTATATAAGAGAGATATAAAAGATTTACATTATGCACCTAGTTCCATTTTTCCAAACAATGAAATATTATGTAAGTTAATAGAAAATGGAAACATACGTGATATTGATACCGACTATTTAAATGGCCCCGTTTCAAAAACAATTGGTGAAGGCAAATTAAAAGGCTTACTTGTCATGGATACTCATGGCGGAAGACCAAGAAAAATAGAAGCAGGGGAATTAAAAATTGATGTTGCCTTTATTGCTTGTCCTAGCGTGGATAAATTAGGTAATGGATATGGTGGAAAAGGCAAAGCAGCATGTGGAAGTTTAGGTTATGCTATAGCAGATTTAAAATACGCAAAAAAAGTTGTTTTAGTAACAGATAATGTAGTAGATGAATTAAAGAAAGTTGAATTAGATAGTAAATATGTTGATTATGTATTAAAAGTAGATGCTATTGGTGATCCTAATGGTATTGTATCAGGTACTACTAAAATTACTAAAGATCCTGTTGGTTTGAAAATAGCCTCAATGTGTGCTAAGTTAATCGATGAATTAGGATTAATTAAAGATGGTGTAAACATGCAAACAGGTGCTGGAGGCACAAGTTTAGCTGTAGCTAAATATGTAAAAGATATTATGATAAAGAATAATATTAAGGGTGGATTTGCATCAGGCGGTATTACATCATATTTTGTTGATATGCAAAAAGAAGGATTATTAGAAAAATTAATGGATGTACAATGTTTTGATATTGATGCTGTTACATCATATGATAATAATTTAAATCATTATGGTATGAGTGGTAGTAAATATGCTAATCCTTATGATAATCCTATAGTAAATGACTTAGATTTTGTTATTCTAGGTGCTACAGAAATTGATAAAGATTTTAATGTAAATGTTACTACAGATTCATACGGACGTATTATAGGTGGAAGCGGAGGTCATTCTGATACTGCTAATGGTGCTAATGTTACAATTATTGTAACTAATTTAGTAAAATCAAGAATGCCTATAATTAAAGATACAGTAACTACAGTAACTACACCAGGTGAAGATGTCGATGTGTTAGTAACTGAGCGTGGTATAGCTATAAATCCAAGAAGAAAAGATTTATTAGAAAAATTAAAAAATAGTTCACTTCCAATAAAGACTATTGAAGAATTATTAGAAATTTCTAACAAGATTACAGGTATACCTAATAAACTAAATATGAATAAAGATATTATAGGTTATGTTTGTTATCGTGATGGCACAATTATAGATTGTTTATATAAATATTAAAATAAGTAAGAGGAAACTAAAAATGATATTAAAGGAAGCAATTCTCGAAGAAGAAAAAAATAAAGTTAAAGAATTTCTAAAAAGTTTTGACTTGATTTTAGATGAAGTAGATATGAGCTTATATTTAGAAGAGGATAATAATATTATTGGCACAGTTTCCTCTTATAATTATATTATTAAATGTTTAGCAGTTAGTAAAGATAGAAATGGCGAAAATCTAGCTAGTATATTAGTTGAAGGAATTATTAATAAATTAATTTTTAAAAAAATATATACATATCAAGTTTTCACAAAACCTAATTATAAAGAAGTATTTACATCATTAGGATTTAAAGAATTAGTATCAACTGATGATGTGTGTATGTTAGAAAAAGGAATTAATAATATTAATGACGCAATATGTGATATTAAGAAAAGAATAATTAATAATTATGGAGATATAGGTGAGAAAAGTGATATTGCATCAGTAGTAATAAATGCTAATCCAATAACAAGTGGTCATGTAAGTTTAATAGAAAGTGCAAGTAAAAAGCATGATTTAGTGCTAGTATTTTTGCTAGAAGAAGATAAATCATTATTTAGTTTTAAAGAAAGATTTAGCATGGCATATTTATCATTAGAAAGATTTGATAATGTATTATTACTTCCATCTACTAAATATATAATTTCATCTCTTACTTTCCCTTCATATTTTCTTCATGATGAAAGAAAAGTTGATAAAGAACAGTTTATCATTGATTCTTTGCTATTTAAAAATTATTTTATGAAAAATCTATATATTAAAAAGCGTTATTTGGGAACTGAATTAAAGGAAAAGATGATTAATTATAATAATACTTTAAAAGAAGTTTTGGGTGATGATGCAGTTATTATAGAAAGGTTTAGTCAAGACGGTAATATCATATCTGCAAGTAATGTACGCACACTTTTAGAAAGTAATAATTATACTGAAGCATATACTTATATTCCTAAAGAAACATTACAAATATTTAAAATGCTGGTAAAAAATAAATATGGAAAATGTTAATGAAATATTAGAAGATAGGGAATATAAAAATCAGGTTATAAGTAAGTATATAAATGATTATCAAGTTATAAGTTTAAAAGCTAATATACCTGGTGAAGATAAAAATATAAAAGAAAGCAAAATATTACTTGATATTTTTGATAAATACTTAATTACTTATTCTTCAAAAAAAGAAGTTTTAATTGGTGCTGATGGCATAATGTATTTATATTTAACTGGTGGTCATAAATTTTTAAAAGATGAGATGATTAATTTAGAAGAAAAGCATCCATTAGGTAGATTAGTTGATATTGATGTTTTTGATAATAGCGTAATGTCAAAAAGTAGAGGTTATTTAAGAAAGTGCATGATATGCGACGATATAGCTTTTGTGTGTGCTAGAAACAAAAAACATAATTTAGATGAATTACTTGCTTTTATTAAAAATAAAACATATGATTATTTAGTAAATAATTTAATTGATTCAATAAATAAAAGTATGTTAATAGAGTTAAATTTGCATCCTAAGTTTGGTTTAGTTACTAAATATTCAAATGGATCTCATAATGATATGGATTATACATTAATGATAAAAGCTAAAGATGTAATTATACCTTATTTTGTTTTGATGTTTAAATGTGCATATGGTAATGAAGATTTAAAAATAATTAGGGAAGAAATAAAAGATATCGGATTAAAAGCTGAAAGAGAAATGTTTTTAATAACTAATGGTGTAAATTGTTATAAAGGTTTAATCTTTGACCTAGGTTTAATTGTGGCAGCATATGCTTACACATTATCACATGATATGACTATATATGATTGTATAAAAGAAATGTGTAAGGACGTGTTATATACGTATGATGATAAATCATTTGGTTCATTAGCTTATAAGAAATATAATATCAAAGGAGCAAGAGGTGAAGCTTATTTAGGATTTCCTCATGTTAAGAAAATCGTTGATAATTACGACTTAGAAAGTGATGAAGGATTATATAATGCTTTGTGTTATCTTATAGTTTCTATTGAAGATACTAATGTACTTAAAAGAGCTAAATCAATTGATACATATAACACTATAAAAGAAGAATTTAAAAACTTTAAATATGATAAAGAATATATAAATGCATTAACTGATAAATGCGTTTTAAATAATATAAGTTTCGGTGGATCTGCTGATTTGCTTGTGTGTTCTTTATTTATACATCTAGTAAATAAATATGGAAATTAATATTAAAATATAGTATAATATTTAAAGATTAAGAAAGTTCGGGATAGTTTTATGAGAGAGATAGATGTTAAGGAAATTACTTTAAAAGTTAAGAATATGCTAATTGATGCATGCGAAAACATTGAAGAAAATGTATTATTGAAATTAAAGGAAGCTAAGGATATGGAAGAATCATCTTTAGGTAAGGAAGTTATTCAAAGAATAATTGACAATGATACGTTAGCGAGATGCGCTCATTTACCAATGTGTCAAGATACTGGTATTGTTGTTGTATTCTTAGAAATAGGTTACGATGTACATTTTAATGGTGACATTTATGACGCTATTAATGAGGGTATCAAAGAAGCATATGTTAATGGCTATTTAAGAAAAAGTGTAGTAAAACATCCTTTAGATAGAGTAAATACAAAAGATAATACCCCTGGTATAGTACATATAAAGATGGTACCTGGAGATAAAATTAAAATTACTGTAGCTCCAAAAGGAGGAGGAAGTGAAAATGTTAGTCAAACTAAGATTTTAATTCCTGCTGATGGAATATCAGGCATTAAAAAATATGTACTAGATACAATATATAATGCTGGTGGTAAGCCATGTCCTCCAATTATTGTGGGTTTAGGTATTGGAGGAAATTTAGAAAAGAGTGCTCTTCTTGCAAAAGAAGCTCTTATGAGAGAAATTGATGATATTAATCCAGACCCAATTTTAGAAAAGCTAGAAAAAGAATTACTAGAAGAAATAAATGAATTAGGTGTAGGTCCTGCTGGTTTAGGTGGTAGGGTTACATGTTTAGCTGTAAAAGCTAATGCATATCCTTGTCACATTGCATCACTACCTGTTTCTATAAACATTCAATGCCATGCTTCTAGACATAAATCATGTGTATTATAGAAGGTAAAAAAATGGACGAAATTAAAAAGATTAATCTTCCAATTGATGAAGATGCAATAAAAGAGTTAAGAAGTGGCGACAAGGTTGAAATTAGTGGTGTTATTTATACTGGTAGAGATGCTGCACATAAAAGATTAGTTGAATTATTGGAAAATAATAAACCATTACCAATTGATCTAAAAGGTGGTTGTATTTATTATGTAGGACCAACTCCCGCAAAACCAGGTAGAGCAATTGGTTCAGCTGGTCCAACATCAAGCTATAGAATGGACCCATATGCCCTTCCTTTATTAAAAGAAGGACTAAAAATCATGATAGGTAAAGGACCTAGAAGTGATGAATATAGAAAACAATTAGTTGATAACAAAGCCATTTATTTATCGGCTATTGGTGGATGCGCTGCGTCAATTTCTGAATCAATTAAAAAATGTGATTTAGTTTGTTATGAAGATTTAGGCGCTGAAGCTATTTACCGTTTAGAAGTAAAAGATTTCTTTGCTATAGTAACTTATGATACTTTAGGTAATGATTTATTTAATGACGGAATAAATAAGTATAAAAGGAAATAAAAAAAATGAAAGAGAAACTAACTTTAGAACAAAAATTATCTAAGAGAAAATATAAACAATGCAATAAGGTTGTTTGGTGGGCTATGAATAAATTAGTAGTTAAACCATTTTTAGCTAAAAAATATAACCCAACATACAAAATTACAGATAATATAAATGATTGTGATGGACCATGCTTTTTATTCTATAATCATCAATCAAGAATGGATTATGTTTGGGCTACCCAAGCAACATATCCAAGAAGATTAAATTTTGTAACTGGTTATAATGAATTCTTTAGAGGACATTTACAATTTGTATTTAAAATATTAGGACAGATTCCAAAGAAAAACTTTAATAGTGATATTGCATCTATTAGAGCTATGAACCAAATTATTAAATTGAATGGTTGCGTTTGCTTAGCTCCTGAAGGTATGAGCTCTATTACAGGTCATAATCAACCAGTTGCCTTAGCTACTGGTAAATTAGTTAAGCATTATAATATTCCTGTTTATTTATTAAAGCAAAAAGGCGGCTTCTTAACTAATCACAAGGTTTGTTTAGATGAAAGAAAAGGACGTGTTGACACAGAACTTTATTTATTATTCACACCTGAACAAATCAAAGAAATGACAGCTGAAGAGATTGAAAGAAAATTAGATGAAGCTTTATGGCAAGACGATTACGAATGGAATAAGACTGAAAGAATTAAGTTTGAAACTCATGGTAGAGCATGTGAACATTTACACGATTTATGCTACCGCTGTCCTAAGTGTGGTGCTGAATTTGAAATGATTGGTAAAGATGATTATCTAAAATGTAATCACTGCGGAAATGGCGCAAACATGAATGATTATTATGACTTTATTCCTTTTAATGATGATTGTGTAATTCCAGTATCACCATCTAGATGGGTTGATGATGAAAGAAAAGTAGTATATAAAGAAATACAAGATCCTAACTTTGAATTTAGCGAGAAAGTTAAACTTGGTAAGTTACCTGATTATAAATATTTAAAACATAAAGCAACAAGTGAGCTTTGTGGAGAGGGTGTAATTAGAATTAATCATGATGGTATTTTTTATGAAGGAACTAAAGATGGTAGCGAATTTAAATTCCATCTTGAATATAAAAATGTGCCTTCTTTAATTATAGTTACTGATTGTACTTTCTTTTCACTTTATGTAGACGGAAAATATTATGATTTCTTCCCAGAAAGACCAATTGTAGGAAAGGCATTATTAGTAACAGAAGAAATGCATAGATTACATGTTAATCAATGGAAGAACTTCCCATGGGCAGATACATATCAAGATTAATATGGATAAAAAGAAAATAATAATTATTGGTGCTGGTATATCTGGTATGACAGCTGGTATTTATGCTTTAGATAATGGTTATGATGTAACTATATATGAAAAGCATAAAATAGTAGGTGGACAGTGTACTGGCTGGAATCGAAGTGGTGTGTTTATTGATGGATGTGCGCACTGGATTGTAGGAACTAATCCTAGTTCTGAATTATATCCATTATGGATTCACACCGGTGCATTTACTAAAGATACAATAGTTCATCAAACTGAATATTTTTCTAAGTATGATATTAATGGTGAAATATTTACCCTATATGCTGATTTAAATAAATTAAAGGAAGAAATGTTAAGAATTGCACCAGAAGATAAAAGGATGATTAAAAGATTTACTAGGGCAATTAAGACATATCAAAAAGTTAAAATACCTACTAAAAAACCAATTGATAAAATGAATATATTTGAACTAATCAAGTTTGGTTTTGGTATGCTTCCTATACTTCCTAAATTATTAGTTTATATGCATATGTCAATTGATAAATTTTCAAAAAAATTTAAATCACCTATCATAAGAGAGGGTTTAAGAAGAGTAATGAACCCTGTGTATAATGTGCATTCGCTTTTATATATTATGCAAACCTTATCTAGAAAGGATGCAGGTGTATTAAAAGGAGGATCAAGAGAGTTCTCCTTTAATATTGCTGATAAATTTAAAGAAAAGGGTGGAGTGATTTATACTTCAAGTGAAGTAAAAAAAATATTAATTGAAAATAATAAAGCTATTGGTGTAGAGTTTTTAGATGGTAAGAAAGAATATAGTGATTATGTAATTGCTAGTAGTGATGCTCATCATACAATAACAGATTTATTAGGAGAAAAATATAAAGATAAATATTATAATGTTAGATTTAATGATAGAGAAAAAAATCCTTTATCAACTAGTGTATTAATTGCATATAAAATAACATCTGATTTCACTGATAAACCTAAGATGATGAACTTTGGAATAGAACCTATAAAACTAGGATCAATGACTATAGATAATATTACAGTTAGAAACCATTCTTTTGATAGCTCATTAAATAAGGATGCAAGTACTTTAACTGTACTAATTGATACAACTGACCTGATTTTTGATTTCTTTAAAGGAATGGATAAAAAGACATATTATTTCCATAAAATGCGTTTTGGAGAAGCAATAAGACAAGAAATTATAAAGTATTTTGATATTGAAGATGAAAGTATTAAACTAATTGATGTAGCAACACCACTTACATATTCAAGATATACAAATGCATATCGTGGTAGTTATATGTCATTTATTACTACTAAAAACGTAAAAGGTTTAATGCGAGTTGGTTTAATAAAAGGACTTAAGAATTTTGTATTAGCAGGACAATGGTTAATGCCACCTGGTGGATTACCTATTGCATTATTTACTGGTAAGCACGCTGCATATAGAGTGTGTAATATGGATAAAAAGAAATTTATAGATTTAGATGAAAGGTGAAAAATGAAAAAGAAAATATTATTTGTTTTAGTAATGCTAGTTTGTTTAATTTTAATATCTTGTGGCAATAAAGAGCCTGTAGTAGATGATGTTTATTATGAGGTTAGTTTTTTAAATAATAAAGGCGACGTTATAGAAGCCTTGAGTGTAAAAGAAGGTAGTAAATGCGAAGTTCCAAACTTTGAAATTGAAGAAGGTTTTTATTATACAATAAAAGAAGATATTAGTTCTTTAGAATCAGTATATGAAGATTTATATTTTACTTTAACTAAAAATGAAGCTTTTAAGACTGTTTCATATTTAATTGATTCAGTTGAAGTTCAAAAAAATACTTCATACTATACTAGAGAAATTTCTGAACCAGTTCCTGAACTTAAAGATAAATATGAATCATATTCTTGGGAATTAACTGATAAACATAAAGATGGAAATGATTATGTTTTTGTATATGAATTAAAATATGAATTTAAATCAACTTTCACAATTAGGTTCTTTGATGGTGATGAAGAATTAAATTTAGGTTTAGATTCATATAAAAAAGGTACTGAAGCTGCTTTACCAAAATATGAAAAAGATGGATATTATTTTGTGGGATGGTTTTTAGATTCATTATCACTTTGCAAATATGAGAATATAACTAGTGATATGGAAGGTGATTTAGTATTTTACGCTAAATTAGTTGAAACTGTAAAACATGATAAAATTACATTACCTGATTCTAAATATCATTTCATCAATGTAAGATTGAATGGTAATGTATACCAACCTGTTTTTCCAAGTGGTTCAAATAGTAATGTTCAATCATATGATTTTACTACTAGTGATCCAACAGTTGCTACAATTTCTACTTGGTCTTCTTTAAGTGTTATATCAACTGGATATTGTGTTGTAATTGCTACACTTAAAACTGACCCTACATATCAAGTTACTGGTATAATTAAAACTACAGTTGATGGTGTATTTTTCTCTAATGAAGAAGAAGCAAATAATATCGAATTATGTAAGGTTACTTTTAAAGATAAAGATGGTAATACTATGGAAGAACAAACAGTTCAAAAAGGTGGATTTGCATATTTACCAACACCAAAAACATATGAAGGTTTAGCTTTTGCTGGTTGGGATAAAGATAATTATAATATAACTTCAGATACAGTAATTACAGCCACATATGTTGACGGAGAAAACAGATATGTAGGCAAGAAAATATCTTTTATTGGTGATTCTATTTCTACTTTTAAAAATTATATACCTGAAGGATATTCATGCTTCTATCCTTATCCTACACATGATGTAAATGATGTAAATCAAACTTGGTGGATGGTAGTTAGTAATACACTTGGAACTAAGTTACTTGTAAATAATTCATATTCTGGTTCTTGTGTTGCAAGTAAAACAGGTAAATCAGCATCAAGTACTAATGAAAGATTAGCAACTTTAAAATTGAGTGAACAATATGCTGATGTTATTGTAATATTTATGGGATCTAACGATTGTGCCGGAGTACCTGTTTCTGATTTTGACGCAGATTATAAAGTAATGATTGATAAATTAAAGGATTTGTGTCCAAACGCAGAATTATTATTATGCACTTTACCACAATCTAAATTATATACTAATGATAATCAAAAAGAATTTAATGCTGTTATTAGAAAATATGCTAATGAATACAGTTTGAAATTAATTGAACTTGAGGATTTAAGTATAGTAGAATATCTAATCGATAGTGCTCATCCAGGAAAAGAAGGAATGAAAGTTATGGGTGAAAAGATAGTTTCTGAGATGCTTAAATAGATTATAAAAATCACTTTTTGTTAATAAAAAAAGTGATTTTTTTGTTTGCTAAAATATGCATTTTGTGGTATAATATAAATATATATAGTAGATATAAATTGAGGTGAAAATATGTATCAAATTAATCAATATGTAATGCATTACAAGAATGGATTATCAAAAATTATTGATATAGCTTATAATCAAGATTTGCTTGATAAAGCATATAAGTTAGAAAGCATAGATGGCGTAATTGATTATGTGAAAGTAAATTCAAAAGAGAAGAAAATTAGAGAATTAATAAAGAGTGATGATTTAGAAGCTTTAAAATTACGTATGGACAAGATTTGCGATCGAATGATTAAAAATAAAAAAGAAAGAGAAATGTATTACGCAAATTTAAGTTTGTTCGGTTCATTTGAAGATTTGGTAATTATAGCTAAAAGATATTATTATTATTTGAAATTATATCATTTCTCTTATTTATCAGCTAAAGAAAGAGAAGTATTTGAATTTACTAAAAAGAAATTATTTCAAGAAGTTTCTTATGTAGCATCAATTCCATATGAAATGGCAGAAGAATATTTATTTGGTAAAAAAGACGAAGAAATCGATTTAGATTTTTAAGATTTAATAATTTTAAAATTTTTAGGCTTTCAATATGATGAAGGCCTAAATTTTTTTAAATTAGGCCTCAAATTTCGCTTTAGTTGTTTTTGATTTTCTTAAGTGGTTAATTAATCATTTTGAAAAGATATGTAATAAAACCAAAATTAAAAGTAAAAATAATTTTAATAAAATAATAAAACAAAAGATTTTATTAAATTATTATGATATAATAAAAGTAATTATGGTGACTTATATGAAAATAATTGAAAACAATAAAACTGAATATATGATAGTTTATAATAAAGATGCACACGAATGTGTACGTTATGCTAGTAATTTATTACAAGAATATTTGTATTTAGCTACATCAGTGTGTATACCTTTATTTAGTGATAAGTGCGATAGAAGAGGTAAAGAGATTATACTTGGTGAAGCAAGAGGAATAGATATAAGATGTGATATAGAAGGATTAAACGAAGAAGCATTTGTTATAAAAGAAGTCGAAGGTAACTTATGTTTTGCAGCTAATTCTCCAAGGGGAATCTTATATTCTGTAATTAGATTTTTAGAAGATTATATTGGATATAGATGTTTTTCTAATGATATTGAAAAATACGATAAAAAAGATTTAATAGATTTTAACGGGGAAATCAAATATGATTTTCCATTTGAATATCGTGAAGTATATTTTCATGATGCCTTTAAATCGAAATTTGCAAGTATGAATATGATTAATGGTAATTTAGCAGATTTATCAGATAAATTAGGTGGTAAATTAAGATGGTTCAATTTCCATCATTCATTTTCTGATATTTGTAATCCAAATGAATATTTTGATACACATCCAGAATATTTTTCTTATATTGATGGCGCAAGAAGAAAAGAACATACTGAATTATGTTTATCAAATGAAGATGTATTAAATATGGCTATTAAACGTGTCTTAGAATGGAAAGAAAAGAATCCTGAATGTAAGGTATTTTCAGTGAGTCAAGACGAGTGGATGGGACACTTTATTAAGATGGCTTGTGAATGTGAAGAGTGCAAAAAAATAGATGATTATGGTGAAAGTCAAAGTGCATCTATTATTAATTTTGTAAATAAAGTAGCTACTGAAGTAAAGAAAGTTTATCCAGATATCTTAATTCATACATTTGCTTATCAATATTCAAGAAAACCTCCTAAGCATTTTGTACCTGTAGATAATGTTATTGTAAGATTATGTAATATTGAATGTTCATGGAGTAAACCTATTGTTGAGGCTAATAGTGGTGAAAGTAAAGCCTTTTATGAGGATTTAATTAATTGGTCGAAAATAACTAATAGATTGTATATTTGGGATTATGCGGTTAATTTTAGAAATTATTTATTACCATTCCCTAATTTAAGATCAATGGTTAAAAATATAGAAATGTATAAAAATTTAAAGGTAAAAGGTTTATTGATGCAAGGAAACTTTTCTAATGGCGGTAAAGGCTATTTAGATGAAATGAAAGCATATATTGCATCTAGATTTATGCGATATGATAATTTGAATTTAGATGAAGAAATTAAAGAATTTTGTAAATATTATTATGGTAAGTATGCATCAGTTGCATATAAATATATAATGTTATTTGAAGATGAAATTCCTAAATATGATTTGTGGTTGTATGACGATAGTGATCATGCATTGTTTAGTGATGAGATTTTAGATAAAGCTAAAAGTATTTTAAAAGAAGCTAGTAATATTGATGATAAAGTATATTTCAATCACTTCGAATTATTAAAGATGTCATTTGATTATGCATACATTACAAGATTACCATTAGATTATAAAGGGAGAGATTCTTTAGTTGATGAGTTCTTTAATAAGGTGCATAAGCATCATATAACAGAACTTTTTGAAAGAACTAGTTTAGACTTTTCTTATGGAGTAATTAAAAACAGTAGATATGCAAAGGAAAGAGATAATTGGTTTAGCTTGTATTATATAATGAAATAAAAAATATCAGTTTAGGAAACTAAACTGATATTTTGTTTCTAAATATATTCCAAATAATAAATGTAATAATAAATAAAACAGCGAATATTATAATTAAGTTTTTTCTTTTCTTTAATATATTTTTATAAGATAAAATATATAAAGTAAAACTAGTGTAAGCAAATATTATGCAAAGAGCTAAGGTAATATAGAACCAAACTTTCATAATAGCTCCATAATAAATGTTAATAATGACTTATCATTATTATCATGTTTAATAAATGATTTTATTATTGAATATATATCTTGGAATATAATTATTAGAGCAATAGGACAAATAATTAAAGTAAAAACAGGATTATATTTTAATGCATCTGAAAAATTAAAATGCATAATACTAGAGAAGGCTCTAGTTACTCCGCATGTAGGACAATCTCTACCTGTGAATCTTTTTATAATACATATAGTGCTACCACTTATTATATTTTCTGTCGGATATAAAACAAAAAATATAAAGAAGATTGCGTAGAATGATAATCTTAATATTTTAAAGATAGTTCTCTTTTTCATTATAAACACCTATTTAGTAATAGATTTATATATCATTCTTACATTTGAAGTAATTATTGAAGATAATGTTTCTGATAATTCATCAATATTTGCGAAATCAGAACGTAACCATTCTTCAAATACTCCAATTACACCATTATAAAAATATTCAAAAGAAATAATACTTTCTTTTTTTCTTTGAATTCCGAAGTTAATATAATTTTTGATATAATATTTTAGTTTATTAAAATAACCAGATAATAATGGCTCTTTTACTAGAATACTGAAAAAGGCTTTTTCTTTTTCAATTATAGTTAAAGCATCTTTAGTAAGATTTTTAACTTCTTTAACCATTGCTAGTTTTTTACTAAAGTTATATTTTTTAACTAAGTCGTCAACTTGCTTAATTGAGTACTCTAATTTTTCTAACATTATTTTGTTTAGTAAGTCCTCTTTATCAATATAATGTAAATAAAAAGTGTTTCTATTTACAATAGCTTTTCTAGTGATATCAGCTACAGTTATTTTTGAATAAGGTATTAAATCTAATAAAGACAAAAAAGCATCTTTTATAGCTTTTTCTGTTTTCTCTATTCTTAGGTCCTTCTTAATTATCATTTCTTCATTTCTTTTTATATTTTCTATTAGTACACTATTCATAATTACACCTATAAAACAAATTTATACATGTGATAAATAAGCGACACATGTCTATTTATGCACATTGACACAAATATTATATATGATAAAATATATATATGTCAAGAAAAAGAAAGGAATTGAAAAATGAGAGAATTCGCAATTGTTACTGATTCAACATCAGATTTATGTCATGACTTAAGAGAAAAATATAATATTGATTATGTACAAATGAATATTAGCTATGATGATAAGGAATTACCTGCTAGCTTAGATTGGGAAATTTATACAGCTAAGCAATTATATGATGTAATGAGAGCTGGTAAGAGAGTAAGAACTACTCAAGTTCCTTATGGATCATTTTTAGAAAAATTTAGAAAATATGCTAGTGAAGGAAAAGATGTTTTGTACATTTCTTGTTCATCTGCTTTATCTGGTTCAATTAATATAGCAAGAAGTGTTAAAGAAGAAGTGTTAGAAGAATATAAAGACGCAAGAATCGAATGCGTAGATTCTTTAATTTCTTGTTTAGGACAAGGCTTATTAGTTATTGAAGTAGCTAAATTAAGAGAAGAAGGAAAGAATCTTGATGAAGTTATTGAATGGTTAGAAAATAATAAGTTAAAGATGCAACAAGCAGCTACAGTTGAAGACTTAGAATATTTAAAGAGAGCTGGTAGAGTTAAAGCATCTAGTGCTTTCTTTGGAAATTTATTTGGTGTTAAACCAATTATTATTTCTGATGTTATTGGCCAAAATTATGCATTTAAGAAAGTTAAGGGAAGAACAGCTTCTTTAAAATATTTAGTAGAATATATGAAAGAGAATGTTGTTGATATTGAAAACCAAGTTATTGGAATTGGACATGCTGATAATATTGAAGCTGCTAATTTCGTTAAAGATGAAATATTAAAAGAATTTAAACCTAAAGAAATATTCATTGACTATATTGGCCCTATCGTAGGAGCTAGTGTTGGCCCTGGTACTATAGGCTTATATTTCATGGGTAAAGAAGTAACTATTAAGGGCGAATAATGGCTATTAAGATTGTATTAGATACATTAGGGTCAGATAAAGGTATAGAAGAAATAGTTAAGGGAGGTATTGATGCTTCTCTTTCTAATTCAGATTTAGACTTAGTATTTGCTGGACCTAAGGATGAAATATTAAAAATAATTAAAGAAAGTTCAAATAAAGAATTTGAAATAATAGATGCTAAAGAAGCAATAACTAATTTAGATAATCCAATTATGGCTGTAAGAAGTAAAAAGGAGTCTTCATTAGTTAAAGCAATGAATTATTTAAATGAAAATGATGATGCATTAGCTTTTGTTTCTGCAGGCTCTACTGGTGCAGTTCTTACTTCTGCAATTATGAAACTAAAAAGAATTGGTAATTGTAGACCAGTATTAACATGTATGCTTCCTAATGAAAAAGGTGAATTTTTTTGCTTAGCAGATTGTGGAGCAAATGCTGATTGCAAGAGCGAACATCTAGTTGATTTTGCTAAGATGGGTTCTTGCTTTATGTCTTCCATGGGAATTGAAAATCCTAGAATTGGATTGTTATCTAACGGTAGCGAAGATAAAAAAGGTAATGCCTTAACTAAAGAAGTTTTCCCTTTATTAAAAGAAAGTGGATTAAACTTTGTAGGTAATATTGAAGGTACTAAGATTTTGTCAGGTGAAATGGATGTATTAGTTTGTGATGGATTTAGCGGAAATGTTGTGCTTAAAAATATTGAAGGCACTGCTAAGACTATTATTAAAGATTTATATAGAATGATGAAGACAGCAAAAAGTGAAGAAGAAAGAAATATTTTAGGTAAAACTATTAATTCATTAATGAGTAAATATGATTTCAACACTTTAGGTGGAGCTACATTATTAGGTGTTAATAAAGTTGTAGTTAAAGCTCATGGTGCTGCTACTAAAGAAACTATTGTTCATACTGTAAATCAAGCTTATACTTTAGTTAAAAATGGAATCTTAGAAAAAATGAACGAAAGTTTAAAAGAATCTTGTGAATAAATTATTTAATATTTACAAAAAAACATACTACTTCAAAATCGAAGCAGTATGTTATTTTTTTTATTTAAATCTATTCTTTAACCATTCAGGAAGACTTTGTCCTGCTTCCCATCTCTTCTTAGCTTCTGAATCTTCAGGAGTTTGAATGTTTTCATCAAATACACTAATAGGGTCAGGTATATTTTCTTCACCTTTGATTAACTTTTCTTGTTCAAGGTTTTTGTCAAATCCTGTAGCAATAACTGTTACTATTAATTCGCCTTGAAGATCTACGTTAAATCCTGCTCCTAAGACGATATCGATATCAGAACTAGATGCATTTCTAATTTCACTAGTTACATCGTGAACTTCACTCATTGTTATATCAATATCACTTGTGATAAATACAATTGCATCTGTAGCTCCATTAATATCAATTTCAAGTAATGGGCTCTTAATTGCTTTTCTTGCAGCTTCAATAGCTCTATTAGGTCCACTTGCAACACCAATACCCATTAATGCAGTTCCTTTGTTTTTCATAACATTTTTAACGTCTGCAAAGTCTACATTGATTAAACCAGGTACATTAACTATTTCAGCGATACCTTGAACACCACGTCTTAATACGTTGTCAACTTCTCTAAAAGCATCTAACATAGTAAGATTCTTTTCAGTCATTTGAATTAACTTATCATTAGGTACAACAATTAAAGTATCTACCCAAGGTTTTAATTCAGCTAAACCTTTAGTAGCTTGTACTTGTCGTTTGTGTCCTTCAAATGTGAATGGTTTTGTAACGATACCAACTGTTAAGCATCCTAATTCTTTGGCTATCTTAGCTACAACTGGAGAAGCCCCTGTACCAGTTCCTCCACCCATACCAGCAGTAATAAATACCATATCACTACCACGTAAGATTTCTCTGATATCATCTTCACTTTCTTCAGCTGCTTGTTTACCAACTTCAGGATCAGCACCAGCACCTAAACCTCTCGTTAATAATTTACCAATTTGTAAACGAGTATGTGCTTTTGCTAGTCTTAAAACTTGAGCATCAGTATTTATAACAACGAAATCAACGCCTTTAACGTCATTTTCAATCATTCTGTTAACAGCGTTTCCGCCTCCGCCACCAACACCAACAACTCTTATAACGGGTTGTTCGTTAAATGATTCATTACTATTGTTAAACATCATAAATTTGTCCCCCACTTGTGGAATATATCTCTTTCAAATTATATCATAAATAAATTCAAAAATAAATAATTTTTTTAATTTTTTAATTTTGAGGCGGAAAATTATTAAGAATACTAATAATTAAATAAATCACACCAAAACAAATTAAAGCAATAATAATACTAGAAATTAGTTTTACTAGTAAAGATTTATATTGTCTGTTAAGCACAAAATTTAAAACACCAAATAATCCTCCTATTATTGCACCTATAGGAATTGCATAAAATATAAAGCCTACAAATAATAAGGATAGAATATATTCTAGTACTGATGGCTTTTTGACTAACACAAATGTTTCGTTATCAATTGTAGCATTAATGCCAAATAAATACTTTCCTTCAAGTTTTATTATTTTTTCTTCTTCTGTACCCTTTTTGTAAATGTATGTTGAATTTTCTTGCTTTTCACAAAGGTCATTTTTGTAAGTTAAAAATGTTCTTGCGTTCCAAAAATTTTCTTCATAAGTTAAATCATTAATTATTACTTTCATTTTTATTCCTCGTTTTTATTAAATTATATCACAAATAAAATTTATTAACAACACACTTTTTAGTAATGAAAATTAAATGAAAAAAATAAAATGCAAATGTTTTGACTCTTTAAATAAAAGTTGGTATAATATAAATACTAAAATATATATAATAAAAAAAGAAGGGTGAAGAAAATGATGTTGAGTGTTAAAAAACGTGATGGTAGTGTTGTTGCTTTTGATCTTAAAAAAATAGAAAACGCAATTGAAAAAGCATTTATTTCTGTAAATAGAACTTATACTGCAGAAATGATTGAATTATTAGCTTTAAGAGTTACTGCTAATTTTACTGATAAAGTTGTTGATAATTCAATATCAGTAGAAGATATTCAAGACGTTGTGGAAATAGTATTAATCCAAGCTAATTTTACTGATGTTGCTAAATCATATATTATTTATAGAAAACAACATGAAAATATTAGAAAAGCTAGTGAAACAGTTTTAAATTATAAAGATACTGTAAATAACTATTTACAAATCAATGACTGGAGAGTAAAAGAAAATTCAACTGTTACTTATTCAGTAGGTGGCTTAATTCTTTCTAACTCAGGAGCTATTACAGCTAATTATTGGTTATCAGAAATTTATGATAAAGATATAGCACAAGCTCATAAGAATTGTGATATTCATATTCATGACTTATCAATGTTAACAGGATATTGCGCTGGATGGAGCTTAAAGCAATTAATTAAAGAAGGTTTAGGTGGAGTTAGCGGAAAGATTACTTCATCACCTGCATCACATTTATCTACATTATGTAATCAAATGACTAATTTCTTAGGAATTATGCAAAATGAATGGGCAGGAGCTCAAGCATTTTCATCATTTGACACTTATCTTGCACCTTTTGTAAAAATAGATAATTTATCATATAAAGAAGTTAAACAATGTATCCAATCATTTGTTTATGGTGTTAATACTCCTTCTCGTTGGGGAACACAAGCACCATTTACAAATATTACTTTAGACTGGACAGTACCAAATGACTTAGCAGAATTAAATGCTATTGTTGGTGGTGTTGAACAAAATTTCAAATATAAAGATTGTGCTGAAGAAATGAGAATGATTAATAAAGCATTCATCGAAATTATGATTGAAGGTGATGCTAATGGACGTGGATTCCAATATCCTATTCCAACATACTCTATTACAAGAGACTTTGACTGGAGCGAAACAGAAAATAATAGATTATTATTTGAAATGACTGCAAAATATGGAACTCCTTATTTCTCAAATTATATCAATAGTGATATGGAACCAAGTGATGTAAGAAGTATGTGCTGTCGCCTACGTTTAGACTTAAGAGAATTAAGAAAGAAATCAGGAGGCTTCTTCGGAAGTGGTGAAAGTACAGGATCTGTTGGTGTTGTAACAATCAATATGCCTAAGATTGCATACTTATCAAATACTGAAGATGAATTCTTTGAAAGATTAACTAAATTGATGGATATCTCAGCTAGAAGCTTAAAGATTAAACGTAATGTTATTACTAAATTATTAGATGCTGGACTTTATCCATATACAAAGAGATATTTAGGAACATTTGCTAACCATTTCTCAACAATTGGCTTAGTAGGTATGAATGAAGCTTGCTTAAATGCAAAGTGGATTCGTAAAGATTTAACTAATAAAGAAGCTGTTGAATGGACTAAAAAGGTTCTTAACTTCATGAGAAATAAATTATCAGATTATCAAGAACAATATGGTGATTTATATAACTTAGAAGCTACACCTGCTGAGTCTACATCATTTAGACTTGCAAAGCATGATAAAAAGAATTATCCTGGAATTATAACAGCTAGTCAAAATGATAATACTCCATATTATACTAATAGCTCACATTTACCAGTTAACTTTACAAGTGATGTATTTGATGCATTAGACATTCAAGACGAATTACAAACATTATATACTTCTGGTACTGTATTCCATACATTCTTAGGTCAAAAGATGCCATCATGGCAATCTTGCGCTAAGTTAGTTAAAACAATTGCGGAAAATTATAAGTTACCATATTACACTATTTCACCAACTTATTCAATATGTCCAAACCACGGATATATTGTTGGTGAAGAATATACATGCCCAATTTGTCAAACTAAGACAGAAGTTTATTCACGTATAACTGGTTATTATCGTCCTGTTCAAAACTGGAATGATGGTAAGAGTGAAGAATTCAAGAACAGAAAGACATATGATATTGAGCATTCAGTTTTAAAAAATTCTCATAAAGAAGAAAAATGTGAATGTGAAGAGACAAAAAAAGAAGCAGTTAATAAACAAAAATTAGTATTATTTACAAAAAAAACTTGTCCAAATTGCAAGATGGCTAAAATGTTCTTAGAAAAAGATGGTTATGTTTATAAAAACATTGATGCAGAAGATCCAGCTAATTTAGAACTAGTAAAAAAATATGATATCAAAGCTGCACCTACATTAGTAGTATTTAGTGGAGATTCATATACTGTATATGCTAATGCAAGCGAAATTAAGAGATTTATCGAAAATAATAAATAAAAGAAATAGAGATGGACTACAATAATATGGAAAATTTTTATGACATTATTATTGTTGGAGCAGGAGCAGCAGGAATGACTGCTGCTCTTTATTCTTTAAGAGCAGGTAAAAAGGTATGCCTAATCGAATGTGAAACAATCGGTGGACAAATATCATCTTCTCCAAGAGTAGAAAACTTTCCAACAATTAAAGAAATTTCAGGAATGGAATTATCAGATAGATTATATAACCAAGTTGAAGAACTAGGTGTAGTTTTTGAACTTGATAAAATTAATCATATAGAAAAAATAAATGATGAGTATTTTGAATTAACAGGGGATTATAATACATATCATGCCTTATCAGTAATTTTGGCTACAGGTGCAAAACATAGAAGAATCAATGTTATGCATGAAGATGAACTAATCGGTAAGGGCGTAAGTTACTGTGCTGTTTGTGATGGTAGCTTTTACAAAAATGAAGATGTATGTTTGATAGGGGATGCAAATTCTGCATTACAATATGCAATTCTTTTATCAAATTATTGTAAGAAAGTTTACTTATGCACTTTATTTGATAAGTTCTTTGGTGAAAAGACTTTAGTTGATGCAATATACAAAAAAGAAAATATTATAATTACTCATAACCTATCATTAAAAGAATTTTTATATGATGATGCTTTAACTGGTTTAGTATTTGAAGATACTCAAACTAAGGAACTTAAAAAATTTGATTGTAAAGCATGTTTTATTGCAATAGGGCAAGTACCAAATAACAGTGGATTTGATAACTTAGTTGAACTAGATAAGGGTGGCTACATTTTAACAGATGAAAATCTAGAAACTAAGACAAAAGGCTTATATGCAGTTGGTGATTGTAGAACTAAAAAAGTTAGACAACTTACTACAGCAGTAAGTGATGGTAGTATTGCAGCAATTAATGCTTGTAACTTTTTAAAATAAAATTAAAAAGGCTCAAAAATTGAGCTTTTTTATTTTGTAGTAGTTGTATTGCAAAAATGAATATAGTATAATATTGTAAACTATGTTTATGAGGCGTATATGAAAGAAATTAAAAAACCTAAAATATGGCAATCATTAGTTGTTTTATTAATAATGATTGCTGCTTTATCTGTCGGAATTATAGTTTTTGGAAGCGATGCTCACGTTCCAATGATTTTTGGTGTGGCAGCCGCAGCTATTATGGCTTTATGTTTAGGATATAAGTGGAGCCAAATCGAAACTTTTATGGTTAATGGTATTGCTAAATCATTACAATCTGTTTTGATATTAATACTAATAGGTGTATTAATTGGTGTATGGATTGTTGCTGGAGTTGTTCCATCAATGATTTATTATGGACTTACAATTTTAAAACCACAAATATTTTTCTTTGCATGCTTAATTATTTGCTCAATTACATCTTTAGCCACAGGTTCTTCTTGGGGAACAATGGGAACTATGGGTGTTGCATTATTAGGTATTGCTGGTGGTTTAGGAATGAATGTAGGTATTACTGTTGGTGCAATTGTATCTGGTGCTTATTTTGGTGATAAATTATCTCCTTTATCTGATACAACAAATCTTGCTCCTTCTATGGCAGGTACAGATGTAATCACTCATGTTAAGCATATGTTACCTTCTACATTAATTACTTATGGTGCTGTAGCTATATTCTTTTTAGTTTTTGGTTTTATTAAATATAATGGTGATAGCGTTGATTTAAATACAGTTAATCTATATAAAGAAACTCTTAAAGACACATTCTTTATTTCACCAATATTATTTATTCCTCCTATTGCAGTTATTGTTGCAATTGCTCTAAAGATGCCCGCTATTCCTGGAATTTTTATAGGTGTTGTGGTTGGTGCAATTATGGGATTAATTTGTCAAAATGAATGTACAGTAGGTTCTATCTTTTTATGTGGTATGGATGGCTATTCTGCATCTACTGGTATTGAAGGTATTGATGATTTATTATCTACTGGTGGAATTATGAATATGACATTCTCTATTACAATGATAGTAATTGCTATGATGTTTGGTGGAATAATGGAAGAGACAGGTTTATTAGGCGTATTAGTTGATAGATTAAAGAAATTAGCTAAACGTCCTGCTGGCTTAGTTTTAATGACAGAGATAACTTGTTTCGCATCAAATGCTATTGTTCCAGACCAATATATTTCTTTAATTATTCCAGGAAGAATGTATTCTGAAGAATATGACAAGATGGGATTAAGTCCAAGTTCGCTTTCAAATGCTTTAGAAAGTGCTGGTACTGTATCATCAGCTCTAATCCCTTATAATACATGTGGATCATATATTTACACTACATTGGGTGTAAGTGTACTTCAATATGGACCATGGGCTATTTTTAACTGGTTAATGCCTATAGTAACATATGTATTTGCATTATTTGGTTTTAACATTAGAAATAAAGATGGTGTAACTTTATATAAATTAAAAAAGCAAAATAAAAAAATTTCAGAATAGAAAATTAAGCAATTGGATTTTGATTCAATTGCTTTTAGTTTTTTATTTACTATTTCAATATATTAGTGTATAATTTAAATAGGAAAGTAGGTTATGGGAGAACTAATATGAAAAGAAAAATTACTTTAATCATTGTTCTATCAGCAGTTATGGCAGCATTGTCAATTTCATTAGATTTATTAAGTTTGAAAATTGATATGTTTAATAAGATAACTATTTACGGTTTGCCACTTATGTTTGTTAGTGTGTTTTTTGGTCCATTTGTAGGATTATTAACTGGTATAGTATCTGGTTTTATAAGCCAAATGATTCAATACGGTATGCAACCTACTACTATTCTTTGGATGATAGCACCTATTATTTGGGGAACTACTGGAGGAATTTATATTAAGTTATTAAAACCTAAAAAACCATATTCTTTAATTAACATTTTATTAATAGTATTAATTACTTCATTTTTTGCATCATTAATTAATACATTAGTATTATGGGTTGATTCAATTATTTGGAATTATACAATTGAACAAACATTGCTTACTATTGCAATAAGGCTAGGTATAGCAGCTATAATGTGTATACCTTATACAGCTTTGTTATATATTATAACTAATAGGCTTAAGACATATTCTTGGATTAATAATAAAACTCAAGATGATAACGAATAATTTTTGTTTATGTTAATAATATTTTAATTAACAAATTACAAAGATTATGATATAATATTTAAGGAATAAAAAAAGAAGGTAAATTAATTTATAAATTAATTATACTTTTAGAAAGGACATTATATGATTTATACAAAAGAACTTCAAGAAATGTGTAAAGTTGCTAATGGTGCAAGTCATGGATGTGCTCCAATTCCTGAAGAAGGAAAATGGGTATATTCAAAAGAAATTAAAGACATTAGTGGTTTAACTCATGGTATTGGATGGTGTGCTCCTGAACAAGGTGCTTGTAAATTAACTTTAAACGTAAAGAACGGAATTATTGAAGAAGCTTTAATTGAAACAATTGGATGCTCTGGAATGACTCACTCTGCAGCTATGGCTAGTGAAGCTATCGTTGGTAAAACTTTGTTAGAAGCAGTTAATACTGACTTAGTATGTGATGCAATTAATACTGCTATGAGAGAATTATTCTTACAAATCATTTATGGACGTACTCAATCAGCTTTCTCTGAAAATGGTTTACCTGTTGGATCTGGATTAGAAGATTTAGGTAAAGGATTAAGAAGCCAAGTTGGTACTTGCTACGGAAGTAAAGAAAAAGGTCCTAGATACTTAGAATTAACAGAAGGTTACATTAATAAAATCGCTTTAGATGAAAATAGTGAAATTATTGGTTACCAATATATTTCATTAGGTAAATTTACTGATTTCTTAAAGAAAGGTATCCCTGCTCAAGAAGCTTTAGATAAAGCTACTGGTACTTATGGTAGATTTAACGATGGTGTCAAATATATTGACCCACGTAAGGAATAAGGAGGCGTACTATGGCATTATTTGAAAACTATGAACGTCGTATTGATCAAATCAATAAAGCATTAAATGACAATGGTATTAAATCAATCGAAGAAGCTAAAGCTATCTGTGATGAAAAAGGTATCAATGTTTATGATATGGTTAAAGGTATTCAACCAATTTGTTTTGAAAATGCATGTTGGGCATACACAGTAGGTGCTGCTTTAGCAATTAAAAACGATGTAAAATCAGCTGCTGATGCTGCTAAATGGATTGGTGTTGGTCTTCAATCATTCTGTATTCCTGGATCTGTTGCTGATGACCGTAAAGTAGGTTTAGGACATGGTAATTTAGGCGCTATGTTACTTACTGAAGATACTAAGTGTTTCGCTTTCTTAGCTGGTCATGAATCTTTCGCTGCCGCTGAAGGAGCTATTGGTATTGCAAAGACTGCTAACAAAGTAAGAAAAGAACCTTTAAGAGTAATTTTAAATGGTTTAGGAAAAGATGCTGCTAAGATCATTTCAAGAATCAATGGATTTACACTTGTTGAAACACAATTTGATTATTTCACTGGTAAAGTAAATATTATTAAAGAAACTAAATATGGTAACAACCCTGATAGATTAGCTGTAAGATGCTATGGATCTGATGATGTTAGAGAAGGTGTTGCAATCATGCACTTAGAAGGTGTTGATGTAAGTATCACTGGAAACTCAACTAACCCAACTAGATTCCAACATCCAGTAGCTGGTACATATAAGAAAGAATGTATCGAATTAGGTAAGAAATACTTCTCAGTTGCATCTGGTGGTGGAACTGGTAGAACATTACATCCAGATAATATGGCAGCTGGACCTGCTTCATATGGTTTTACAGATACTATGGGTCGTATGCATAGTGATGCTCAATTCGCTGGTTCAAGTTCAGTTCCTGCACATGTAGAAATGATGGGACTTATAGGTATGGGTAATAACCCTATGGTTGGTGCTACTGTTGCTGTAGCTGTTGCAGTTAGCCAAGCATTAGCAAAATAATAAATTATATATTTATTTATAAATATATAAACTAAAATTTAAATATTAACTTAAATATTTGAAAATACAAGTTAATCACATTATATGTATGTTTTATACACGATGTGATTAACTTTTTTATTTATTGGTGTTATTTATAAATAAGAAAAAATGGATTATAGTTAAGAAAACCAATTTAGAAATATATATTGGTGAAAAATTAAAGAGCTTTGGAAATAATACTAAACTTATTGAGTGTGTTAATGTATGCAATGATTCTAATATTAATGTAGTTATACCATTAAGAATATTTATGAGTGTTTATTTAGATGATAAAATATTATTGATACTTTAAATAAAGATGATACATTAGAATAATTACGAAAGTTAGTTGGTGATTTAGTGGTGATTAAGAAAGAATACTTTAAATATGCACTAGTCAACATAAAGTAGACACTTTTATTAACTAGAGGGGTAAAACAGTTCAGTGAACTGTTTCGGCGTTAAATAATTTAACGCATATGATGGCCTCTCATCATTAAAGTATTTAATATAATTATTCACTACAAGAGTCGGATCATCTGACTCTTTTATTTTGAAATCATTAAATAGTTCTTCTTTAAGCCATCCATTAATAGCTTCCATTGTACCATTGTCAGTTGGAGTTCCGTAATATGAAATATAGTAAAGGTGTTGACAAAGGCCGGTGGGGGGTATAATTAAGGAAAGTGTTTTGTGAAAAATTTACTATAGAAAAATTAGATATAAATAATAAACAGGATACTTTAAAAAAATATAGAAAGGTTCGTTAACTGTATGTTAAAACCTATAAAACTCTATAAAACTTATTTTCTATATGGTATAATAATCTCAAGATATAAAAGGAGATTTAAAAATGGAATATTTATCAAGTAATACAGTATCTAAGAAATTAGGAGTTACAGCTCAAACATTACGTAATTGGGATAAACAAGGCAAACTA
>JAZLLM010000033.1:0-7553 GCA_045598145.1 Bacilli bacterium
ATCTCCTTTCAGTGTGGTTTGGTTGCTTACATTTTAACACAGATTATCTACTTTTTTAATGTAAATATAAATTAATTATTAAAATAGATATATATGGTAGTGTATGTGTTAAAGTTACTATTTTTGACACTACCTTTAAAAATATAAGAGGAAAATATGAAAGAAGAATTATTAAAACAAATAGAAACATATAAAAAATTTAGAGCAAAAATTAAAGCTTTATATTATGTATCAAGTGTTGTAAATTGGGATAGTGAAACTGTAGCTCCAAGAGACTGTTTTGATTATCGTGCTGAACAAATGGGCATAATTAACGAAGAATTAATTAAAACATCATTAAGCACTGAATATGTTGAAAGTATTAATTACATCTATAATAATAAAGAAGAATTAGAAGACGATGTATTAAAACACGAAATTATAGAAATAAAAAAATCTAACGATAAAATGAAAAAGATACCAATGGAGGAGCAAGTAAATTATTCTATTCTATTATCTAAAAGTGTTAGTGTTTGGAAGGATGCAAAAAAGAATAATTCCTTTAAAGAATTTTTACCAGTTTTAAGTGAGATTATCAACTATCAAAGAAAATACGTTAAATACTTAGAAACAGAAGACAAAAAAGGATATGATATATTATTAGATGAATATGAAAATGGAATGAGCACAAAAGAATATGATGAATTCTTTAATGTGTTAAAAGAAAAATTAGTACCATTTTTAAAGAAGGTTTTAGAAAGAGGTAATGATTTTGATTATAAATTTGCATCAAAAAAATATAAAGTGGAAGATCAAAAAAAGGTATGTGAATATTTTAGAGATGTAATGTGCTTTGACAAGAATAAAGGTATTATGATAGAAACAGAACATCCATTTACTGATAAAGTTGGTACCAATGATGTAAGAATAACAGTTCATTATTATGAAAAGTTATTTACAAGTTCTATTTATTCAGTAATCCATGAAACTGGACATGCAACTTATGAGGCTAATATCGATAAATCTTTAGAAGGCACATTTAGTGATAGCGGAGCATCAATGGCAATGCATGAGTCACAATCAAGATTTTATGAAAATATTGTTGGAAAGAACGAACTATTTTTAAAGAAACATTATCCATTTATTAAGAGTGTATATAAGAATAATTTAAAGGATGTAAGCGAAGAATATTTTGTTAGATATTGTAATTTGGTAGAAGCATCATATATTAGAACAGAAGCAGACGAATTAACATATCCTATTCACATAATGCTAAGATATGATTTAGAAAAGAAACTTATTAGTGGAGAATTAAAAGTAAAAGACTTAGAAAAAGAATGGAATAAACTATTTTTTGAATATTTTGGACTAAAGGTTAAGAAATCAAGTGAAGGTGTATTACAAGATACTCATTGGGCAGGTGGCTCATTTGGTTACTTCCCAACATATGCATTAGGTTCAGCATATGCAGCTCAATTCTTACATGCAATGAAGAAAGATATTAATTTTGATGAAGCAGTTTCAAAAGATAATACAGAAGAAATAAATAATTGGTTAAAAGAACATATTCATAAATATGGCTCTAGTAAGGACCCTAAAGAAATCATCAAAATAGCAACTGGCGAAGATTTTAATCCAAATTATTACGTTGATTACTTAATTGAGAAATATTCAAAATTATATAATATTAAATAATTATGATAAAAAAAATAGTAAGATGATACCAAAATGTGTCATCTTATTTTTATATTAAAAATAAATAATATTGAAATCGTTTTAACTCTTTATTTCTTTTGTTTTGTATTAATCCTTGATATAATTAAAATATAGAGCAAAAAAATTAAACTCTAAAATTAAAGTGATAGGAGATAGTTTAATGATTAACCAATTTTGTAGTAAACCATTGTGGGAATGTAGTCTAGATTTAGTAAATGTAGCTCAAGGAAATATGAAAGCTAGTTTAGTAATTAAAAACGCTAAATTAATTAATGTATGCACAAAAGAAATTATCGATAATTCTTGTATTAGTGTAATTGATGGAAGAATAGCATACGTTGGTAATAATGTTGATTATGCAATTGGAGAAAATACTTTAGTAATAGATGCAAAAGGTAAGTATCTTGCACCTGCATTTATGGATGGACATATACACATTGAATCGTCAATGCTTACAGTTGGAGAATATGCAAAAGCTGTTGTTCCACATGGGACAAGTGGAGTATTTATGGATCCACACGAAATTTGTAATGTATTAGGTTTAGATGGCGTAAGATGTATGTTAGATGATGCAAAACGTACGCCTTTAAAAGCTATGATGTCTACACCTTCATGTGTTCCTGCAGTTCCTGGTTTCGAAGACACTGGAAGCCATATTGGTCCTGAAGAAGTAAAAGTAACTCAAGAGTGGAAGGAATGTACAGGCTTAGGTGAAATGATGAACTTCCCTGGAGTAATTTATGCAAATCCAGAAACACATGCTATTATTGGTGAAACATTAAAAGCAGGAAAAATTGTAACAGGACATTATTCTATGCCAGAAACAGATAGGGGTTTAAATGCTTATATAGCTAGTGGTGTAAGATGTTGCCACGAATCAACTAGAGAAATTGATGCACTAAGTAAAATGAGAATGGGTATGTATGCAATGTTTAGAGAAGGTTCAGCATGGCATGATTTGAAAGAGGTAGTTAAGTCAATTACAAAGCACAATGTTGATTCTAGATTTGCATGTTTAATAAGTGATGATACACATCCAAAAACATTAATGGAAAAAGGTCATTTAGATTATATAGTAAAAAGAGCAATAGAGGAAGGAGTTGATCCAGTTACTGCAATACAAATGGTAACTATAAATGTTGCTACATGTTTTCATTTAGACCACGAAATGGGTTCAATAGCACCTAGTAAATGTGCAGATTTTGTTCTAATTGATGATTTAAAAAACTGTCATGTAACTGATGTGTTTGTAAATGGTGAATATGTAGCTAAAAATGGTAAAATGATGAATGAATTTGAAGAATATAATTATCCTTCATGGGCTACTCATTCTATAAAGTTATCTAAGAAAAAATCTTCAGATTTTGTTATAAAAGCAAATAATGAAGAAGATACCGTTACAGTTAGGACTATTGAAATTATACCAGCAAAAGTCGGCACATTTGAAAAATTCGTGGAATTAAAAACAGTAAATGGAAATATTGAAGCAGATAGTTCAAAAGATGTTTTAAAATCATTTGTATTTGATAGACATCATGAAAATGGTACGTATGCAGGTGGATTTGTGAAAGGCTTTGGTATCAAAGAGGGTGCACTTGCACAAACTGTTGCTCATGATGCACATAATGTATTAGTAGTAGGCTCTAATGATGAAGATATGGCTATAGCAGTAAATGCTTTAATAGAAGCAAATGGTGGATTAGTAGCTGTTAAGAATGGCAAAATATTAGGAAAAGTTGAGTTACCTGTCGCTGGACTGATGAGTGAAAAAGATTTGAATCAAGTTGAAAAGGAAGTGGAAAATTTAGAAAAAGCTTGGATAGAAATGGGCTGTACTTTACCTTCACCATTTATGACAATGGCTTTAATACCTCTTGCTTGTTTACCAGAATTACGTTTAACAAACCGAGGACTTGTAGATTGTAGAACATTTAAATTTGTTGATTTAATCGTTAAAAAATAAATATAAACATAAGAGAAAGATTGTTGTAGTCCTTTCTCTTTTTAAAAATTTAGTAATTAATGATATATTATTAAAATAATAATTTTAAATATTTAATTTAATAATAAATGTTTTGACTAATATACTAAAAAGTAGTATAATAATAAACGGACAATTAGTTATTTAAATTTATATATATCATAATTGTATAATTTCCAAAGGAGGAAAGAACATGCTTTTATTTATTTTAGGTGTTCTTGAAACTACATTCCTTGTTATTGGAATTATTGGACTAGTTGTTGGTGTAATTGGTGCATTGGCATATTTTTCAGCTAAGAAAGAAAAAGAAAAATTAGCTAACGCAGAAAGAACTGCTGAATCTATAATTAATGATGCAAATAAAACTGCAGAAGAAAATAGAAAAACTACAATTATAGAAACAAAAAAAGAAATATATCAATTAAAACAAGAAGCCGACAAAGAGATTAAAGATCGAAAGAGAAGTGTACAAGATTTAGAAAATAAAGTTAATCAAAGAGAATCTCGTTTAGACAATCGTAGTTCTAATTTAGATAAGAGAGAAGATAACTTAATAGCTAAAGAAAGAAAAGTTGATGAACTTAAAGCTCAAGTAGATCAACAATATGCTAAGGCAGAAGGAATAGTTAAAGAGCAAGAAAACAAGTTGATAGAGATATCAGGACTTAATCAAGAAAAGGCTCGCGAAATTATTTTGGCGAGAGTGGAAGAAGATATGGCAATGGAAATTGCTATATATGCTAGAGATCAAGAAGAAAAAGCTAAAACAGAAGCTAAGAAAAAGGCACAAGTTATTTTGGCTAATGCAATTCAACAATATTCAAACGATGCAATACAAGAAAAGACTGTATCGGTTGTTGCATTACCAAATGATGAAATGAAGGGTCGTATTATTGGTAGAGAAGGTAGAAATATTAGATCTATTGAAGCTGCTACAGGAGTAGATATTATTATTGATGATACTCCAGAAGCTGTTGTATTATCAAGCTTTGACCCAATTAGACGTGAGATTGCAAGACGTGCAATGGAAGCATTAGTACAAGACGGACGTATACAACCACCAAAAATTGAAGAATTAGTAGCTAAGTTTAAAAAAGAATTAGATGTTGAACTTAGAGAAGCTGGTGAAAAAGTTGTATTTGAAACAGGTATTGGAAAGATTCATCCAGAACTTGTAAAATTAATTGGAAAATTAAAATATCGTACAAGTTATGGACAAAATGCATTAGATCATTCTTTAGAAGTTGCTTACTTATGTGGAAAGATGGCAGCTGAAATTGGTGAAAATGAAATTATCGCAAGACGTGCTGGTTTATTACATGATATTGGTAAAAGTATGGATGCCGAAATGGAAGGAAGCCATGTAGACATTGGTGTTGAACTTGCTAATCGTTATCACGAAAAGAAAGAAGTTATTGATTCTATTGCAAGCCATCACGGTGATAAAGAAGCAGAGACTGTTATTGCTCACTTAGTAGCTGCTGCTGACACATTATCAGCTGCAAGACCTGGAGCAAGAAGTGAATCTTTAGATAGTTATATTAAGAGACTTACTCAATTAGAAGAAATTTGTAATGAATTTAAAGGTGTTGAAAAAGCATATGCATTACAAGCTGGTAGAGAGGTTAGAGTTATTGTTAAACCTGAAGAAGTTGATGATAAAGTTGCTTATAAATTAGCTAGAGATATGAGAATAAAAATTGAAAATAAACTTCAATACCCTGGAACTATTAAAGTAGTTATTATAAGAGAAGTTAGGGTTCAAGAAGTTGCTAAATAAATACTCAACCTATCTAACTTAAAGTTAGGTGGGTTTTAATTTTATATTTTAAATATGTATTTTTAAAAAATAGTATGATATAATTAATATATAAGGTGAATATTATGAAAAATAAAAAAGTTTTACTAAGTTTATTAATTGCTATTTTATTAGTGTTTGTAACATCATGTGTAAAAACTAATAAAATAACTTTTGATTTTCAATATGATAAGATAGATAATTACTCTCTTAAAGTAAAGGTAAATGAAAGAATTACCTTTCCTAATGAGCAAAGAGAAGGATATGATTTTGCTGGTTGGTATAAAGATAGTGAATGTAATGAAAAATTTACTAAAAAATATTTAAATACTGATATTACTGTTTACGCTAAATGGACTAAAGCTTTAGGTAAATACCATATTAATTTTGATTTAAACGGGGGTAAATTAGAAAATATAAATGCAAACTTTGATGATGCTAGTTTATATGTTTTGCCAACACCTATAAAATCAGGATATAAATTTGTGGGATGGTATGAAAATGATGTTATTGTAACTGAATTAGAAAATAGAGATTATGATTTAGTAGCTAAATATGAAGTTACATATACTAAAGTAGCTGACCCTATTATTGAAAGAGTAAGATCAGAATATACTGAATACAAAAATATTGTATACACAAATGTTGGTGGACATAATTTAAAAATGGATTTATATTTACCAGCTTTATCAGCAGATGAAACATGCCCAGTATTAGTTGCATATTTTGGTGGCGGATGGATTATGGGTTCAAAAGAAGATGTTCCAACGTTCTTAGAAGGAATAATTGATTATGTAGTTAATAATAAAGTAGCTGTAGCTATACCTAATTATAGATTAGCTTATGAAGCAAAATATCCATATCCTACATGTGATGCAATTGATGCTATTAGATTTTTAGTTAAATATAAAGACTTAATCGGTATTGATGTAAATAACATAGGAACAATTGGCTACTCTGCTGGTGGATATATGGCTTTAATGGCTGGCTTTGCTCAAGATGCATTTGAAGGTGACCCTGAATTAAAAGATTATACATATAAAGCAAAATATATAGTTGATATGTATGGCCCATCAGTATTTGATATGTCATCATTAGCTGAGTTATCAATGACAGGTATGTATATGTTATCACAATTCTTTGGTACAACTAATTTCTTTGATCCTAATATTGCAACATCAATGGCATCTTCATATATTACTTGTAACAATCCTGATGTATATATCGTTCACGGAACTGCTGATACAACTGTTCCAGTTAGCCAATCACAAAAGTTTTATGACATGTTAATTGGAGCTGGTATTAATGCAAGTATAACTTTAGTTGAAGGTGCTGAGCATACTCTAGAAGTAGCTTCTGGCTATACTATGACTACTCCTTCTATTGAAGAAGTATATTTAAATATTTCAAAATTTATTGTTGAAGAAGTAAAAAAATAATTTTAAGAAAATTATTATCAATTATAAAATCTATCACAAATTAAATGTGGTAGATTTTCATTTTATTATTGAATATTATTTTAATCCATGATAAATTATAAGTAATAATTAAAGGAGGTATTTTATGAGTGAAGGACTATCAAAAACAAGTAAACAAATAGAATTAAATTGCGGAAGTTTATTAAATACATATACAAATGTAAATTATTATAATCATAATTTCATTTATGTAGCTAGTATTAATCCTTCATCTATAGAAGACTTATCAAATTATGCATTATACTTTTCTTTAAATGATGTAAATGAAATTAATATCTTTGGAAAAGGTATAAGACCTTCTTTTTATAATTTAGTTTATTATGATGAAATAAATAATAAATATGAACTACATAAACCAGATTTTAGTGTTGAAGTGTATAACTATAATCAAGCTAGATCAGGCACAGATAAATACGTTTATGATAATCGTAAACTTGATACATATATAGAGTATTATCTAAATACTAATGTAATTAGAGTATGTGATAAAATAGGTAATTATTTTGAATATTTATCTAGTAATAATAAATACCCTAAATATTATTATAATAAAAATAATAACACAAGAAAAATAATAACTTATTTTAATAATTCAAATGAA
>JAZLLM010000034.1:0-2976 GCA_045598145.1 Bacilli bacterium
TAGATAATCTCCTTTCAGTGTGGTTTGGTTGCTTACATTTTAACACAGATTATCTACTTTTTTAATGTAAATATAAATTAATTATTAAAATAGATATATATGGTAGTGTATGTGTTAAAGTTACTATTTTTGACACTACCATAGGTGAAAAGAGGAAAAAAATATGAAGAAGTTATTTATATTTGCATTAATATTTATATCTATGCTATTTATTGCATGTGCAGAAAATAATAAGGACTATGTTTTAGATTGTGAGGATTATTTTGTCACAATAGATAATACTGTTACAATTAGTCCATTTACTGATAAAAAGAATGCAAACTTTGAATTAAGCTCAGATAGTGATATTATAAATATTGATGGCTTAAATGTAACTGGCATAAAAAATGGTGTGGCTACAATAAATGTAAGTTTAGTAGGTACAGAATTAAATAAAGATATTAAAATCTATGTATGTGATGAAGGTTTAACTATTTTTGGCCCAAATGAAGTAGTAATCGATAATGTAATTAATTTAGAATTAATTAAGAATGGTGTAAATGATGACGAAAGAATTATTTGGAGAAGTAGTGATACTAATATCGCAGTTGTAAGTAAAGGTGTAGTTACAGCTCTTGATTATGGTAAAGTTACAATAAGCGCTGAAACTGATGTATATGCAGCTTCAATTGAAATTGAGGTAGTAAGACCAATTCCAACTTCATTTGTTATAGAAAATGATAAGAGTGAAATTAAATATGAATTAGGTGCTACATATGAATTAAATATAAGTGTTACACCTGAAAACGCTAAAAGAGATTTTGAAATTACAGTAAATAATGATAATGTAAGCATTGATGATACTAATGTTAATGCAAATAAGTTAGGTACATCAGTTATTACTGTTAAATCATTATCTAACCCAGATTTAGTAAAAACAATAAATGTTAATGTGGTAGAAAATGAAAAACCTGTATTTACTAAGTTAGATAGCTTTAGTGATGTTTTAGTAGTAAATTATGGAAGTATAGCTAATTTATCTGAAGGCTTACAAGTAATTGATAACGTTGATGGAGATATAACTAATATGGTTTATTGTGATGAAGAAAACTTAGAATTATTAAAGATATATGGTGAAAAAGAAATAGAAATAATTGCGAAAGATAAAGCAGGAAATATGGAAACATTTAAGAGAAAAGTAAATGTGACATGGCAATATCATACTAAATTCATTGGTCATATGGGTTCTATTTATGGTGTAGCAAACAGTGAAAAAGCATTTATTTATGCTGCTAGTGTACTTAAATATCAAGCGCTTGAATGTGACTTACATAGAACTAAAGATGGTGTCTTTGTAATTAGTCATGATGCTGATTTTGCGGGTGTTGATATTGGAAGTCATACATATGATGAACTTAAAGATATAGTAAAAACATCTAAACCATTTGCTTTACCAAAACAATATGGATTAGCTGAAGAAAGCTATACAGACCATATTTGTACATTAGAACGTTATTTACAAATTTGTAAGCAATATGGAGTAGAAGCAGTAATTGAACTTAAAGGTAATGGTGGTATTAATAACTCAGACCAATCTGGAATGCCAGCCTTAATGAAGTTGATTGAAGATTGTGATATGTTAGATCAAACTATATTACTTTCATCTTCATATAATTGCTTAATATGGGCAAGAGAAAATGGATATACTTTACCATGTCAATATTTAATGAATATGTGTAATAGTGAGGCTGCTTATGAAAGATGTATTAAATACAATCTTGATATTAGTATTTGCGTAACTTATGGTGATTATACAGATAAATTAAGTAAAGAAGAAAGAATAGAATATCAAAATAATTGGATTAAGAGATATATGGATGCTGGATGTAAAGTCTCTGTATGGACATTTACTTCATACTGTGATTATGACCAAGTTCAAGAATGGATTGATTTTGGTGTTGATTATGTAACATGTGACTGGCATCATATGGACAAACTAAATCTAAAATAATTGGTATTTATATGGATTATAAAAATACATATACAACTTTAAAAGAATTTTGGGATAATGCATTTAAATTAAGTGATGAAGATAAAAAACAAATAATATCTCAAGAGATAAAAGATGATGATTATATCTCTTTAGCACCTTCACCAAAATTATTTGATTGTGTTAAATCAATCAGTAAAGATACTAAATTTTTAGATTATGGATGTGGTAATGGATGGGCATCTATTATAGCTAGCATTGAAAAAGCAAAAGAAGTAATAGGTGTAGATGTTAGTAAAAATAGTATTGAATATGCAAATATATTAAAAGATATATTTACTAAGGATGCTAACATAACATTTAAATCAATTGATAATGATTGGCTAAATCATGAAGAAAGCGAAAGCTATGATAGCATATATTCATCTAATGTATTAGATGTGATCCCTACTGTAATAGCTATAGACATTATCAAAGAATTGGCAAGAATCGCTAAAAAGGATGCTAATATAATCTTTAGCTTTAATTATTATATGGACTTAAATAAGGCTAAGGAAAGAGGCTTTGCTGTAGAAGAAGATAATATCTATATTGATGGAGTATTAAGATTAGTATCAAAAACTGATTCTGAATGGACTAAAATATTAAGTAAATATTTTAAGATAATTAAGATTGATTATTTCGCTTGGCCAGGAGAAGAAAAAGAAACAAGAAGAATCTTCTACTTAAAAAAGAAATAATTAATTATAGGAAATTATCATTTCTTAAAGAATAAGTGAATAAAAACAAAAATAAAACTTAGGAGCATTTACTTTTAAGTTTTTTTGTTTTAGTAATAACAAATTAATTTTTACTTTCTTTTTATAAATCCAAAATATTGGACCTAAATAATGATAAAATAAATATATAGATAAATATTATCTATTAATAAAAAAGAAAGAAGGATTTATTATGAGCGAATTAAGAAAAGATTTTGGAAGTGAGATATTTGAAATTTTAAATTATGT
>JAZLLM010000035.1:0-2886 GCA_045598145.1 Bacilli bacterium
CATTATTTTGTTCATTAACTGTTAATGCGGAAATTTCACCTGTATTTGCATTATAAGTTATATTAGTTATATTTAAAATTTTACTATTAGGGTTTGTGACTTGTCTATTCTTAAATTCCATAATTTTCTTCTTCCTTTCCAACTTCAGTTTACATAAAGTAAAAAAGAATGCAAGAAAAAATTAAAAAAATTATGATTTTCTTTACATGTTTTACCGTTTACAAATAAAATAACTAAAACTTATATTTGAATTTATACCTTTAATAACAAATTTTTACCAATATTTATATTATTAGTTCTTTATATATATTAAAAAGGTATTCTACCACTAATATTAGTAGTAAAATACCTAATTAATTATTTTGTGTTTTTAATCTTTTATTTCAATGATTTGCATTTTTAAATATAAAACCACAAATTAAAAAGAGAACCTAAGCATTTATATTACTTCTATTTGTAATTTGGTTCTGTAGCAGGATCAATCATAGTAAGTTCTAAACGACCCTTCTTTACATTAACAGATACTACCCAAACTTTTACTATATCTCCAACCTTACATACATCAAGTGGATGTTTAATATAGCCTTTCTTCATCTTAGAAATATGAACTAAACCATCTTCATGAACACCACAGTCAACGAATACACCAAAGTCTACAACGTTTCTAACAGTTCCTTCAAGTTCCATACCAGGTGATAATTGCTCAAGAGAAATTACACCACTCTTTAAAATTGGTTTATCAAATTCATCACGTGGGTCTCTAAGTGGAGCGATTAAAGCATCAATAATATCGTTAAATGTATATTCACCAATATTTAACTTCTTAATTAAAGCCTTCTTATCTAAAGTCTTGATCTTATTCTTTAATTCTTCAGTTCCAATCATTGATTTATCCATTCCGATTTCAGCTAAAATGGCATTTGCTGCATCGTAGCTTTCAGGATGGATTGCAGTCATATCAAGTTTTTCATCTCCATCAGGAATACGTAAGAAGGCGATACATTGTTCAAGAGTCTTTTCACCAATACCTTTGATGTTTAATTCTTTACGATTATTGAATTTACCATGTTCATCACGGTATTTAACAATAAGCTTTGCAGATTTAGTATTTAAGCCTGATACTCTTTGAAGTAAATATAAAGATGCACTATTTACGTTAACACCTACACTATTTACTGCATCAACTACTACGTTATCTAAAGATTCAGCTAACTTAGTTTGGTTTACGTCATATTGATATTGACCTACACCGATTGATTTTGGTGGAATTTTAACTAATTCAGATAGTGGGTCTTGAAGACGTCTAGCAATAGATACAGCACTTCTTTCTTCTACTGAGAAAGTAGGAAATTCTTCTTGAGCTATTGCATCTGCTGAATATACTGAAGCACCTGCTTCGTTAACAATAATATATTCAACTTTTCTATTCATCTTAGTTAAAGTAGGTTCAATAATATTTAATGTCTTAGCAACGAATTCTTCTGTTTCACGACTAGCTGTACCATTACCCATAGCAACGACTTCACATTCATATTTAAGAAGTAATTCAACGAATTTCTTTTGTGCTTCTAAATATCTTTCTGGTGGTACTTTTTCATCTTTGTTCTTTTGATGAGGATACATTACACCTTTATCTAAGAACTTACCAGTTGAATCTACAACTGCTAATTTACAGCCTGTTCTAAATGCAGGGTCAACACCTAATACATTCTTTCCTTTCATTGGAGGAGTAAGTAAATATTTCTTTAAGTTTTCACTAAATACATGGATAGCTTGTTCTTCAGCTTTATCTTTTAATTCAGCTCTAACTTCTCTTTCAATTGAAGGTTTAATTAAACGTTTATATGCATCAGCGATTGCATCTTCTACATATTTAGCTGTAATTGATTGGTAATTTTCTTCACCAATAACACGTTTATTTAAGAATTCTAATACTCTATTAACATCTTCTTTAATAGATATGCTTAAAACTTTTTCACTTTCTCCACGATTCAAAGCTAAAACTCTATGTAACTTAATTTCAGCAATTGGTTCTTCGTAGTTATAATACATTTCATAAGTTTTCTTTTCGTCTAATGATTCATCTTTTACTTTACTAGCAAGTAATCCTTTTCTTGCATAATAAGCACGAATCCATTTTCTATATCTTGCTTCATCACTTACATTTTCAGCGATAATATCTTCTGCGCCTTGTAAAGCATCTTGTTCGTTTTTAACAACTTTACCATTCTTTTCAAGTTCAGCATATCCTTCAGAATCCTTATCACTAACATATTTTTTAGCTTCTTCTAAAACATCACCTGTCTTAGGGAAACTCATTAAATATTCAGCTAATGGTTCTAAGCCTTTTGCTTTAGCATCAGTTGCTCTTGTTTTTTTCTTTTCCTTAAATGGACGATATATATCTTCTAACTCGCTTAGTTTAGTTGAAACAATGATTTGATTTCTTAATTCTTCAGTTAATTTACCTTTTTCTTCAATTAATCTGATGATATCATTCTTTCTTTCAGCTAACTTTTGACCATAATCCCAAGCATTATAAATAGCTCTAATTTGGTCTTCGTTTAAATTGCCTGTAGCTTCCTTTCTATAACGAGCGATAAATGGTACAGTACCACCATCTTCGATTAATTTTAAAACAGCGACAATTTGAGCTTTAGTAACATTTTGCTCTTCGCTGATCTGTGTTAATAATTGAGTATTAATAAAATTACTAGCATCCATATATTAAACTTCCTCCATTTGCAAACTATGAATATTATACCATAGTTACTCTTTTTTTTCAATGAAAAAAACAAGCAATTTTTTAAGTTTAAATGTTCATTTAAAGTGTTTATAAAAATAAAAATCTAAGACTTTTAATCTTAGATTTTATATAAAAATTAT
>JAZLLM010000036.1:0-2650 GCA_045598145.1 Bacilli bacterium
ATATTATCTAGAAACTTATATTTCTCTAATATTTTTGATGGACAAATTAATGATATAATATTTATTATTAGTTTAGTATATAGTTTGGTAGAGATAATTGTTTCTATATTAAAATATATTAATTATTTAAGTTATTCAAGGGAAGTTCACGAAGAACAAAGAATTTTATCTAAGGCATCTATTAAGCAAGTTCCTGAAGATATAGAAAATATAAAATTAGCAAAAAGAAAAATTATAAGTCACGTAGAAGTGATAGATTTAGAAAGATTATTTATTAATGATAAATAGATAGGAGAAAGAATATGAATTGGGATTTAACTAAATTATGTAAAGATGATAATGAATTTGAATTAAAGGTTAGTAAATTAAAAGAAATGATTGATAAGCTTGGAACTTATAAAGGAAAACTAAGTGAAGAGAAATCTTTTGAAGAATATTACTTATTATTAAAAGAATTTAATATTATTGCAGCTCCAGTATATATGTATGCTTCAATGCTAAGCGATTTAGATAGAAGAAATGTTGTTAATGCAGCTAAAGATTCTAAGGTTATGAATTTGTTTAATCAATTATCTATTAATACAAGTTTTGAAGAACCAGAATTATTAAGTATCGGTTATGATAAAGTGATGTCATTTATTAATAATAATAAAGAATTGTTTGAATTTAAGTTTGCAATGGAAAATATGTTTAGAAAAGCAAAACATATTTTAAGCGCAGAAGAAGAACAATTGTTATCAACTGTAAGACCTGCAGCAACTAAAGGTGGAGACCTATATTCAGCATTATCTGTAGCTGATGAAGAAGCAGCACATATTAAATTTAATGGAAAAGATGTGGCTGTTACTCAAGGAAATTGGCGTTCATTAATTGTTGATGCAAAAGATGCAAAGGAAAGAAAAAAAGTATTTGAAGCTATTTATAATTATTACGAAAAGCACAAAAATACTTATGCTACTATTTATGAAGGTATTTTACAAGCTAATAAAGCTAATGCTAGGGTTAGAGGATTTGATCATATATTAGATTCATATTTATATTCTAACAATATTCCAACAACAGTATTCACTAATTTAGTTGATGTTGCTAGTAAGAAGAATGCAGGTTTACATAAATATTATAAGTTACGTAAAAAATATTTAGGATTAAAGAATCATTATTCATATGATAGATTCTTAGAATTAGCAGAATCAAATAAAAAATATACTTATGATGAAGCTAAGGCTATATATTTTGATGCAATAAAAGATTGTCCAGCTGACTTCCAAAAGAAAGCACACATGACTTTAGAAGAAGGTTATGTTGATGTATATGAAAAAGAAGGAAAGAGAAGTGGAGCTTATTCATCTGGTTCTACTAATGTTCATCCATTTATTTTACTTAACTTTGATGGTAGATTAGACGATGTATTTACTCTAGCTCATGAATCAGGTCATTCAATTCACACTTTATATTCAGAAGAAAGTCAACCAGTAATGCTACAAGATTATTCAATTTTTGTTGCTGAAATTGCATCTACATTTAATGAGCACTTATTATTAGATTACTTAATGAAATCTGAAGATTTAACTGATGATGATAAAATTAGTTTATTGCAAAAAGCAATAGACGAAATAGTAGGAACTTTCTATCGTCAAACTTTATTTGCACATTATGAAATGAAAGCAAATGAATTAATTGAAAAGGATGAAGCTATTAATCACGAAGTATTAAGTAATATTATGATTGATTTATACAAACAATATTATGGAATAGATATCAAGAAAGAAAAGCTAAAACAATATGTTTGGTGCTACATCCCACACTTATTCTATACTCCATTCTATGTATATCAATATGCAACAAGTTTTGCAGCTAGTTTTAAACTTTACAAGAATGTAAAAGAAGATAAAGAAAATGGATTTGAAAATTATTTAAACTTACTTAAGAGTGGAGGTAGTGATTATCCAGTAGAACAAGCTAGGAAAGCTGGTGTTGATTTTATTAAGAAAGATGCCTTTATGGCAGTTGTTGAAAGAATGGATGACTTAGTAAATAAGTTAGAAGAATTATTAGAAAAGAGAAAATAATATTTTTCTTGACTAATATATCTTATTCCAATATAATATAGGTAAAAGAAGATTTAAAAATATTGGGGGTATAATATGTCATATAAAGGTTTAAACAAGGAAGATAAATATGCTAGTTTAAGTGCTAATACTATCAATGCTTATATAAACCTAAATAAACAAAATAATGATGCTTTTATATGCAATAATATAATAGAGGTTGGAATTAATAATCCAATCTCTTTATTATTTATAACATCATTAACTGACACTTCATTATTTAGTGATGTATGTGAATTTGGAGTAGGTACAAAGCTATCATATTATAAGGAAATTGAATATAATAGTACTAATAATACCTATATTGTAACTGATTCATCATTTTGTGAACATATATATGAATATAATAATGATGGGAGCCCAAGGAACAGGAAAGGGAACTGAAGCAGGACTATTAAAAGAGGAATTAAATATACCACATATTTCGACTGGAGATATCTTTAGATACAATATGAAAAATGGTACACAGCTTGGAATTGAAGCAAAATCATATATAGATAAAGGGAATTTGGCCCCTGATGATTTAACTTGTAGAATAGTAG
>JAZLLM010000037.1:0-13876 GCA_045598145.1 Bacilli bacterium
TTTTAACATAGTTTTTATAAAAATACAAACAATTAAAATAAAATATATTATCTAGTACTTTCGTTAGAACCATCAGTTGATGTGGAAACATCAAATTCTATCTTTTCACCTGTAAACACAGGATAATTAGGGACACCATAACCTGTGATTTTTGCGTTCATAGGGTCATATGATCTTTGATGGCACATATCTGAAGTGTTACCTTCAATTGTATATACTGTACCATTACGATAATCAACAACGATTCCTGTATGACTTGCACCATTACTTAAGAAGAAAATAATATCACCAGTTTTTGGAGTATACTCTTCTTTATATTTAAAGACACTATTCTTTTCAAACCATTGTCTACCAGCAGCTACAGATGCATATTCAGGAATAATTGTGGTAGGGATGTTTGCTTGATTTGCGCACCAAGATACAAACATTGCACACCATGCACCATTTTCAAATTCCTTACCATATTTCTTACCATACCAAACGCCATATTTAGTATAGTTATTATTACCTTCAACGTAACCTTCTTCATTTAATGCGATAGATACTATCAACGATGCATAATCGATATTAATTGCATCCTTAACAAAGATTTTAACTCTTGTAAGTTCTTTGTTATCTTTTTTAATTATTAATTGTGCATTACCTTCACTTATGCCGCTTATAAGACCTTTATTATCAACTTTAAATATCTTTTCATTACTAGATTCAAAACTTAAACTATCATCTTCTACTACATAATTTGTATCATTACCAATATAAATAGCAGCTTCCCCAAATACTTTAATTATGTTATTGTATTCATCGATTGAAAGATGACTTTCGTTAATTAAAGCACCAGTAATTTTATCATTAGGATTAATTACATTATCTTTATTATCTAAATATAAATTGGAATATAAATTAGTTGTTTTAAATGAATTTAAAGTCAACGAATTAGTTTTATTAGTAAAATAATATTCAAGATCTTCGCCTTTAAACTTATTATAGCTAATGTTACATGCATAATATATTGAAAATCTTTCATCACAAGAATTGTCTATTAAAATATTTGCTTTATTATTAATGAATTCATTGTAAGAGATAGATAAACTTGCGGTACCTGAATTAAAACCATACATTGTGATCGCACCATAATACATATTATCAGTATGATTATTACCAATATTTTCAAAGTAGTTTTCATATATTGAGATAATATGATCAAAGTTTACAACTTTAGCTCCAAAATTATGAAAATAAATAGCGTTATATGCACCATCTATAAATTTATTGCCTCTTATTAAGTATTGGCATGATTTGCTAATATCATTAAATGTAAGTCTAATAGCGTCTAAATTAAAGTTTTTAAATGTATTATTTACTATTTTGATATTATCTACATATGTAAATGAAATAGCATAATTATTAATGTTATAAAATAAATTATCAGAAATAGTTATATTATCAGAATTAATAACGTGATAATCGATAAGTAAGCACGCATCATTAGATATTTGCTTCCAGCCAATATCATTTACATTTTCTGTAAATTTATTATTTGAAATGGTGATGTTTTTATTATCACCCTCCACATATATTTGACCTTTATTTATAAATGTAAGTGAACTAATTTTAATATTTTCTATACCTTGAGCGATAGCTAATGCTTTTGTGATAATAGTATCATTATCTGTATTATCTACTTTATTATTACTTTCACCTATAATTGTAATACCATTTTTACTTATTATAGCACTTTCATCATAAGTGCCTTTTTTAATATATATTGTGCCGCCATCTGTTACATTAGCTAAAGCATCTTTAATAGTCTTCACACAAGTAAAAGCTTGATTAAATACCAAGTCGTTAAAATACACTTCTTCTCCGACTTCTAAATCAGAATTAGGATCTACTAGGATGTTTGTATAATCATATGAGCCTACATAAAAGGATTTAGTAAAATTATTTTCATCATCACAGCTCAAAGTGATTTTAGCCATTCCAGCGCCTACTAAAGTGACTTCACCGTTTTGGTTTACGATAGCTATATCAGTATTATCGCTTAACCAAGTGACATTTGCACTTACTGTTTTTGGTGTAAATGAATAAGTAAAAACTAATGTATCACCAATATTTCCTATTGTACTACCTTTGATTTTAATATCTTTAATTATTGAATCAGTAATTTTAATATTAATCTCATCAGAAATAGATTCATCAATTTCAAGATATGCTTTTATTGTGACTTCACCAATATTAACTGCAATAATATAGCCAAAATCATCTACAATAGCAATACTTTCATCACTGCTTTCAAATATTACATTACTTATTACATTTTGGTTTACGTTAATTTTGACCTCATCGCCTAGCATTATAGTTTTTGAATCTATGCTAATACTTAGTTCATAATTCGTTTTACTAGTATTACAACCTACAAGTAAAAATATAAATAGTAAAATAAATAATTTTAACTTTTGTTTCATTATTTATATTCCTTTATCCAACTAACTATATCATCATAAGATGAATAACCAATATGTTTATCAATTAATGTTTTATTTTTGAAAAGTAATAAAGTAGGTATAGAATCTACATTATATTTTCTTGCAATATCAATTGATTCATCTACATTAATCTTATAAATTTTAATAATTCCTTCGTCATTAATTTCTTCTAAGATTGGCGAAAGCATCTTGCAAGGTCCGCACCAATCAGCGTATAAATCAATTAAAGTTAATTCATCGTTTAATATATTTAAATCTTTTATAATAGTCATTTTAGTATCTCCTATTCTTTAAAATTAACAATGGTTGCACCAAAGCCACCTTCTTTTTCTCCTCCATATCTAAAGTCTTTAACATTAGGATGTTTCTTTAAAATATCTTGTACTAATTTACGCATTGTACCTGTGCCAAACCCATGAATAATTGTGCATGACGAGAAATTTGCATATACGCAATCATCAAGATATTTTTCAATCATATCTTTAGCCTCATCATAACGCTTACCGCGTAAATCAAGCTTTATGCTAATCTGTTTATTTAAATTTGTAGGCATAACAGCTTTATTATTATTTTTTTCTTTAGAAAAAGATTTAGTGTTAGTTTCTCCATTTAATACAGCCTTTAAGTCTTCATTATCAATTTTCATTGATATTATTCCAGAACTAACCTCACATCTATTATTATTTAAAACTTTAATAATAGTTCCGTAAGTATTATATGATTTAATATATACCTTCATTCCTTCTTTAAGTTCAATGTTTTGATTGTATATATCATCATCTTCTAAAGAACTGTTATATAGTTCTCTTGATTTGTGCTTTAAATCAGCTATTTCGTGCTCTTTAATATTGATATTTTTACTATTCTTTTTTAGTTCTTTTAATTCATAGATTAAATCATCAATTTCATCCTTAGTTTTTTGAATGATTTTGTCTTTTTCAATATTAGCACTTGCTATAATTTTGCTTCTTTCTTGAATTGTTTTATTTATTTCTTCATCTTGAAGCTTAATTTTATTATTTAATTCTTCTTTTTCTAATTCAACTTCTTTAATCTTTTTGTCTAATAGGTTAGATTGTTTTACCATTTTATCTAAAACAATGTTTAGATTATCATTCTTTTTATACACATATTCATTAGCCTCTTTTAATATATCTTCTCTCAAGCCTAAATTACTTGCCACATGAATTGCATTACTCATTCCAGGTACACCAATAAGTAGTCTGTATGTTGGTTTTAAAGTGTTAATATCAAATTCAACACTTGCATTAATTATAGTGTCTGAATTATAAGCATGAATTTTTAACTCTGAATAATGTGAAGTCGCCACTAATAAACATTTTTTCTTTATCAAATAATCAAATATAGCTATAGCTAATGAACTTCCTTCAACAGGATCAGTTCCACTTCCTAATTCATCTAACAAAACTAATGATTGCTCATTAACATTATTAATGATATTTATTACATTAGTCATATGTGATGAGAAAGTTGATAAGTTTTGGTTTATTGATTGTTCATCACCAATATCTGCATATATATCATCGAAAATCATTATATTGCTCTTTTCATCTGCAGGGATTAAGATTGCAAACTTAATCATTAAAGATAGTAGTCCAATAGTCTTTAATAATACTGTTTTACCACCTGTATTAGGTCCGGTAATGATAATACCTTTATAATCTTTACCCAAAAAAATATTGTTTTTAATAATATTATCCACATTTAATAATGGATGATAGCAATTATATAATTCTAAAACACCATCTTTATTAATAGAAGGCATAGTACCATTAAACTTCTTACTATATTTGGCTTTTGCGAATGTGATGTCTAAATCAATTAATTCATCATAACTTAAAGATAAATCATTGTAATATCCATCAATTTTTAAAGATACTTCTCTTAATATTTTATCTATCTCACGCTTTTCTTCTTCTTTAAGACTAGCCATTTTATTATTCATTTCGCAAATTACCATTGGCTCAATATAAACTGTTTCACCACTTGCTGATTCATCATGAATAATGCCTTTAATTTGATTCTTAAAATCGCTTTTTACCGGGATTACGTAGCGATCATCTCTGATAGAAACAATAGCTTGAGATAATTTGCTAGCATTCTTTTGTAAGATTTCTTGTAATTTAGAAGCAATAGACTTTTCTAAAGATTCATAATTCTTCCTGATTTGTTTTAAGTTAGCACTTGCATCATCCTTAATTTCTCCGTATGGTGTTACGATACGGTGAATCTCAAGATTTAATTCTTTAGGATAAATTATATTATCTAAATGCTTATTTAAAAAGTTCACTTGAATCTTCTTATCTTCTAAATTATTAAAATAATTAAATAAGTCTCTTAAAGTGTCAATAAAATTACCTATTAAAGCAAGCTCCATAGGATTAATTAAAGCATTCTTATGAATTCTAGATAATATATAAGAAACATCAGTACTAAAATAAATTGGAAACTTTGAAAAGCGAGTTATTAAAATTAAGGCTTCGTTAGTTTCGTTTAATTTTAAAGATATTGTTTCCATATCTTCATAAGCCTTAGTACTTAATAAAATGTCCTTGCTTTTATCAATGTCACAATTATTTAATATTTCTTCCATTATTTTATCTAGTTCTAAGATTTTATAATATTTATTTTCCAAAATTGAATTTTCCATAGTTAATACCTTTAAATAAATATAAATATATGTTATAATAATCTTATGAATTATACTATAACATTAACACAAGAACAAATTAATATTTTGATAGATCGATACCAAAATAATGAGATTTTTTCTACTAATAATTATACACTATTTCGTGCAAAAATCAAGTTATCAACTATCTCTATTTATTCTACAGGAAAATTATTAATTCAAGGTAAAGATGCATATGATATTTATCTAGAAATATGTAGTCTATTTAATATTGAGCCAACTATAAATAAAGATATTAATGATGTAGAAAGCAAGAAATCTGAAGAAATTACTGAATTATTTTCAGAAAATATCGGAAATGACGAAGTAGGTACTGGAGACTTTTTTGGCCCCATTGTGGTATGTTCTTCTTTTGTAAGTGAAGAGAATTATATTAAAGTTAAAAGATTAGGCGTAAAAGACTCAAAAACTTTAAATTATGAAAAGATTATCAGTATTGCACAAGAATTAATTGATTTAATTCCATATTCAGTAACTATATTAAAGAACTCTAAATATAATGAAGTTAACGCAACTAAGAATATGAATATGAACAGAATTAAGGCAATCCTACATAACAATGTAATGAACAAATTATTATACCAATATCCTAATCTAAAAGATAAGCAAATTGTTTTGGATGATTTCTGTGGTGAAGACAAATATTATGAATATTTAAACAAATCAAAAAACATTATTACTAATATTCATTTTGAAACAAAAGCTGAAAATAAATATTTGTCTGTTGCATGTTCTTCTATCATTGCAAGATATTATTTCCTGAACGAACTTGAAAGAATGAGTTTTGAAGCGGGTATTGAGCTACCTAAAGGAGCATCAAGTGCTGTAGATAAAGTAGCTAGTCAAATAATTAAATCTAAAGGAACTAGATACTTAAGCACAATTGCTAAACTAAATTTTAAGAATTTTACTAAAGCAAATAAAATATTAGATAACACAAGAAGATAAAAAGTCATATCCTATGTGGATATGACTTTTAAGTTATTTATTCAAGGAATGTTTTAATTTTATTCATTACATCATCATAAGAATCAATTAATTCATTTAAAACATATGTATAATCTTCGCCTTTATAATTTCTTAAAATCTCAGTTAATTCACTTACTTTTATTTTTAAATTCATAAAGCATAAATTATCGCACATGCCTTTAAAAGCATGAATTGTTTTAAAAGCTAAAGTATACTCTCTATTATTTAAGTGTTTCTTTAAAAGCTCGATTGTATTATCTTTATAAAATATATTAACATATTTAATGATACGCTCATCACTCATATATAGATTATAAATATAATCATAGTCTTCGTTTAATAATTCATATAGTTCTTTTACTGTCATAAATTATCACCTAGAATTCTTCAATTTCAATAAGTTTACCGATGTAACCCACTAATTGGTCGCTATCCCAAATAGTTTTTAAATAAAGTTCATAATCTTTATTAGTATAGTTACTATCTTTTAAATTAATAATTAATTTAAATCCTTGTTTTGAAGGAGACGCTAAATTAATCTTATCAACTATTTTATTAAATTGCCCTTCGCCTAAATAGTTTATTAAATCTTCGTTTGTTTTTGGTTTAATATATATCTCATTAAAACAAGTTTTAACTTTGCCAAAATCATTAATTGTAAGGATATCATTATCTGACATATATTCAAAGATTACTTCGTCAGTAAGTTCAGCGAAGTATTGAATCTTTTTACGCTCTAAATCTAATAAATTTAGATTTCTATCATTGCTTTGAAGTTCATCATAGTTCATTAATTTATTAGAAAAAGATTTATTTTGAATTGATTTATCACTTTCTTCTTTTAATGCGGCTACTATTTCTTCTTTGCTTTCTAATAAGCATTCAATTAAAATAGGGTTAAATTTACCGCATTCACCATTAATAATCATATTTAAAGATGTTTCCGTAGAATATGCTTTCTTGTAGCATCTTTCACTAGTCAAAGCATCAAAAACGTCCGCAATAGAAACTATTTGTGCAGAGATTGGAATTTTATCTCCAACTAAACCATCAGGGTAACCATTTCCATCATATTTTTCATGATGCCACCTACAAATTTCATAAGCATATTTTATTAAAATTTCATCCTTGTATTGTTTTAGGCTAGCAATCATATTAGCACCAATTATTGAGTGTGTTTTAATTACTTCAAATTCAGTAGGTGTTAATCTTCCAGGTTTATTTAAAATTTCTTCAGGTATTGCAATCTTACCAATATCGTGCAATGATGATGCTAAGACGATACTTTCAATATCTTCACTCGATAAATCATAAGTATTATTATGCTTTACTAAATTATTAAGTAATATTTCCGTTAAAGCATTAATATGTAATACGTGAGCGCCACTTTCTCCGTTTCTAAATTCAACGATTTGTGACAAAATATTTACCATCAAGGCATTGTTTTTTTCTCTTTCCAGCATTTGATTAGTTACTAAATTAACTAACTTTTTTTGTTTAGAGTATAACAATATAGCATTTTTCACTCTCTTTTTAACAATTTTTAAATCAAATGGTCTAGAAATAAAATCTATAGCTCCATATTCAAATGTTTTTTCCATTATTGATGGAGTAAGTTCAGAAGATATTATAATTACAGGAATATCATTAATGTATTTATTTTTAGTTAAAAACTTTAATACTTCAAAACCATCCATTTTAGGCATTACAGTATCTAATAAAACAAGAGAAATATTTTCTAACTTTTCTTGAATAATAGATATAGCTTGTAAGCCATCACATGCCTCTAGAATCATATAATCATCTTGTAAGATTTCTCTTAAAAAAGAACGATTAAATTCCGAATCATCAACTATTAATATTGTAGACTTTTCGTTCATTTGACGCCTCCTGATAATCATATTATAACATATGAAAATTAAAAAAAGCAAGAAAGATGAAATATTACATAGGTAAGTAGACAAATTAAAAGGTAAAGACAAAATAATCTTTACCATTTAATATTAATATTCTTCATGATTAGTAAGTTCGATGATTTCATCGTCACTTTCAGTATTTTCTTCATCAACTTCTAATACTTCTACTTTTAATTTTAAAACTCTTACATCATCAACTTCTGTAATAGTGAAAATATAATGATCAAATTTGAAACTATCATTAACTTCTGGGAATCTATCCAATTTTTGTGTACACCAACCACCTACAGTAGCGTATTCCGTATCTAATTCATCAGTATCATAACCCACAAGTTCAAATAAATCATATATGTTCATATCACCATCAACTATATAAGTATCTTCATCTTTTTGCGTATAATCTTCTTCTATAGTATCGGTTTCATCCCAAATTTCACCAACTAATTCTTCTAAGACATCTTCTAATGTTACGATACCCATTGTACCTCCATATTCATCTACTACAATAGCAATATGAGTATGACTTTCTTTAAAATCTCTTAGAACGGATGAAATTGATTTTGTTTTGTGCACATAAATTGGCTCAGTAAGCATACTTCTTAAATCAATTTTCTCTTTTTTAAGAAGCTTAATTAATAATGTCTTAGTATTTAAAATACCAATTATATTATCAATAGTATCTTCATATACAGGAACTCTTGAATAATTAAAGATGTTTTCATCATGAATTAATTCATTAATATCATCTTCAATGTTGAAAGCAAAGACATCAACTCTGTGCTTCATAATTTCAAATGCGTCAACGTCTGTAAAATCAATAGCTGATTTAATTAATTCTTCTGTATCTTCGTCAATATAACCTTCTTCTTCAATCTCTTCAACCATATTAATTAATTCTTCATCAGTTGCAGTAGGGACTTCCTCTTTAGGAGTCCATAATACAGATAATTTATTTACAATGAATGTACAAGCAATTACTATTGGCTTGAAAATCAAATAAAACAATCTGATAATAGGTGCAAATGCGAATGACAAAGTATAATTAAATTTGGCGAAGATTGTTTTAGGTAATATTTCACCAAATATCAAAATAAATACAGTCATTGAAATAGCAGAAATTGTTGGGCCTAAGGTATCACCCCAAATTGAAATACAAAGCACTGCAGCTAATGATGAAGCTGCAATATTTACTAAATTATTTCCAACTAATATAGTAGATAATAGTTGTGGATAATTATTTACTAAACCTAATACTCTTTTAGCTTTCTTATTTGTATTAGCTTCTTTTTCAATTTTAATCTTGTTTACTTTTGCATAAACAATTTCAGAACCAGAAAAGAAAGCAGAAAAGCAAACTAAAAGAATTAAAGCTATAATGATATAAATTCCATAGTCAGGCATTAGTGTAATACCTCCTTAGAACTTGAAGTGTCTTTTTCATCAATCTCACCAACTAATTCTTCTAAGACCTCTTTCATAGTAACAAGTCCTAAAGTTTTGTTGTTCTTACCTTTTATAATAGCAATATGAGTTTTATGCTCTTTAAAACCTTCAAATATATCATCTAAAGACATTTGTGCGTTAACAAAGTAAGGCTTCATTAACGTTTTAGAAACGTTTATCTTTTTATTTTTAAACAACTCTTTTAAATATGTTCTTACATGTAATATTCCAATAATATTATCAATATTATTTTCATATACAGGAATTCTTGAATAAGAATTTTCTAATAAGAATTTCTTTAAATAATCATTCTTACAATTTTTAATGTCTAAGCATACCATATCTTCTCGCTTTGTTAGAACATCTTTTACTTTGATGTCTCCAAAATCAACAGCCGCTTGGATTATATCACTTTCTTCAGAATCTAAAACACCTTCCTCTTCAATCTTTTCAACGACATCTTGGAAATCATTTTCAGTGAATGATGTTTCGTCTTCTTTTTCTTTTATAAATAACCTTACAAACTTAATTAAACAATTAAATATGAAAGTTAAAGGATAAAACAGAATGATTAGTGCAAATATTGGATAGCTAGAAATTTGACACCATTTATCAGCGTTTTTTTGTGCAATATTTTTAGGGAGCATATCGCCAAAGAAAAATACCATAAATGTTGTTACTATAGTAGCAAGTAGTGAACCAAAATCACCAACTAACAATATAGCTATAATTGTAGCTAGAGTTGATAATGCTACGTGAGCAATATTTGTACCTATTAAAGTTGTTATAATTATATTATCGAATTTGTCTAAAATTTTAAGTGTAAGACAAGCACTTTTTGATCCATCATCAGCATACACTTTAATTCTATGTCTATTGCAATATGAAAAGGCAGTTTCAGTACCTGAGAAAAAAGCACTTAATAATATTAAAATAAACAAGAAAATATATGCAAAAGCATTTTTCGGGTCTGTAAACACATTTAAAAATAAATGCGACGAAGGCACGTCGAGGTCATACATAATCTAAACTTCATCTCCTTTTTTATTTATGACTTTCTATAAACTCCTTAAAATATGAAGGTAGTTCAGAATCAAATTCCATGTATTCATTTTTAGTAGGATGAATAAAACCTAATTTTTTAGCGTGCAAGAATTGTCCTGTAGGGGCAATTTCTTTTTTTAAACCATAAATTGGATCTCCAGCTACTGGAAAGCCGATATATTTCATATGAACTCTAATTTGGTGAGTTCTTCCTGTCTCTAATTTAATTTCTACTAAAGAATAATTATCAAATCTATCAATTACTTTAAAATGAGTTATTGCTTCTTTTCCATTATCTACTATTGCCATTTTTTGTCTGTCCATTGGATCTCTACCAATAGGAGCATTAATTACACCCACATTATGCGGGATATTACCTACACAAATAGCATAATAAATCTTATTTACTTCTTTATTTTGAAATTCTAAAGATAATGTTTTGTGAGAGTTATCGTTTTTGCAAGCAACTAATAAACCAGAAGTATCTTTATCAATACGATGCACAATACCAGGTCTAGCCTCACCATTAATCCCTGATAAGTCTTTACAATGATATAATAATGCATTAACTAAAGTACCATTCTTATTACCAACAGCAGGATGAACTACCATACCCGTTGGTTTATTTACCACAATAACATCATTATCTTCATAAACAATATCTAAAGGTATGTTTTCTTCTTCAATTACTGATGAACTTACATCAGGAAAAGTAATTTCTATATTGTCTTCGTCTTTTAGAATATAATTGCATTTAATATTTTTGCCATTAACTTTAACATTGCCATCTTTTATATAATTTTGAATCAAAGAGCGAGTAATTGAAGGGTAATATGTAGCAAGATATTTATCTATTCTTTCTTCATCTTCAAAAGCTTCATAAATAATATAATCATTTTCCATATTTAACCTCCTACATTCTAATCAATCCAATCGCTATAAAAATATAGCCTATAATAATATAAAAATCAGCTAAATTAAATACTGGTGAAACTCTTTTTTTAATATAAAATGCTATAAAATCAATTACATATCTTCTTAACATTCTATCTATAAAGTTCCCATAAGTACCACTTACTAATAATATTAAACCTATACAATAACATTTGTTTGACCAATCAAACCAATTGAATAAAACAATATAAATTATTGATGCAAATATAGTAGTAATAATCATTAGCCAAATGTTTCCAGATGCTTTGTTCATTGCTATTCCACTATTTTCTACATAAGTAAGTTTAATACATTTAAAAACGTTTATATCATTTCTATTTTTTAAGCACTTTAAAGCAATAAATTTAATTAATTGATCAATAATTATAAATAAAACAATAAAACTAATTGCTAGTATCATTTATTTCTTTATCTTCTTTTTCTTCTGTAGTAGAATTATCTTCATTTTTATCTTCGATTTCTTCTGTAATTATTACATCTTCATTTTCAGTTGCTATAGCCAATTCTTTATTTGCCTTAGAAGTTTTAATAAAATCTAAAAGCAAGTGCAAAATAATTGCTATTGCACCAACCACCATACAAATGTCAGCTACATTAAATACAGGGAAGTCGTAACCAAAGATATAGAAATCTAGGAAATCCACTACTTTTCCAAATAATATACGATCATAAAAGTTACCAATACATCCGCCAGTCATTAAAGCAACTCCTAATGAATAAAATGGTTTCTTTTTTAAGTCAAAATCAATTAATAAATAACCAAACACTAATAATGCAATGCAAGTAATAATGTAAAAGAAAGTCATTTTACCACTTAACATACTCCAAGCACCGCCAGTGTTTGTAACATGTGTTATATAAAAGAAATCTTTTATTATTTCAATGTGGTCGTATAATTCTATATTAGCTCTAATTATTTCTTTTGTAAGTCTATCTAAAGCAAAAGACAAAATAATAATTAAAGCTGCCCATATATATCTTTTAAACTTTTTCATCTAAATCACCCCAATAACAAGAGCCATCATAATTATAAATGTAAATATGATAAAGCCAATATTAAAAGTATTATAAAACATTATTGCTTTTTCGTCAAAAGCTTGTAATTTTTGATCATCAACAGCGTGATTCTTAGTTAATATGACTGTATAATAATTTGACAAGCCATTGCAAAGTAATAATAAAGCCCAAGCAATAACTACTAAAAGAAGCTTTATGCTAGGATTATAATAATATGTTTGAAATAGTTGAATTAGTAACAATAAAGGAGCAAATATAACAACTAATGTTATTAACATACCTAGTAAGGTTGTTGAAATAAAAGTTGTCTTTTTAACATGATAATTATTAAAAGCTTTATATTGCTCTTTTCCATATTTCCAATAAGATTGTTTTTTACTAGAAACGTTTGTATCTTCAGTACCAATTATTTTCATTAATTAGCCTCCTTAGATAGATAATCAATTGCTTCTTCTAATGAATCAACATAATATACTTTGAATTTTGGATTTAATCTTGCCACAAAGTCATCTAATGTATCATCATGGTTAGAATCATAAGATAATCTAGTTTCTTTAGGTACAAAGAAATAATCAGCTAAATAAAAGTCTGCAGTATATAATTTTTGCAAAATAGCTCCGATATTACCGACATGACCATCAGTTGAAATAGTTCCTGTTCCCACAACATATTTATCATTTAAAATACTGCTATTAGTTATGCAATCATAAATATATAATGATTGTACTAAACCACCACTAGGTCCTACAGTATTTATGTCTTCTAATTTAATTTTAGGTTTTGATTCATTATAGTTAATATTATAAAAATCATAAAAATAATATTCATTTATTTTAGCACCTTTAAAATGATCACTAATTAGTCCTAAGTTAAGGATTAAATATGGAGAGCAATCAGTTAAAGTAATGCTTTCATTATCTCTTAAGATTGTAATATTAATTTTAGGAATGTCATTTATATTAACATCTTTATATTCTTCATAATAAGTATCAATTTTCTCTCTAAAAACATCGATATTAGTAATTATAGTACCATCAAATTCAGTAATTATATCACCCATTAATAAGCTTTCAGGCCCTGTACCATAATAGTTTTGATGTATATATGCTACTCTTACACCTACATAATCATATTTTAAATCTACATCATAACCTTTTGTCTTAGCTAAAGTGTATGCTGCTATAATAGAGTCTTGAATACTTTGATCCTTGGAAATAATATCCATTTTATTTTGTTCTTTTATAGTCATATTATCTTGTTTATAATCATATTCTTCTATTTCAATCTTTTTATTTATTCAAGATAAAAAATAATTTATTAAACTTAGCTTAGTA
>JAZLLM010000038.1:0-20157 GCA_045598145.1 Bacilli bacterium
ATTTAAAATTAAGTGATAGAATATATAAATGTGATAATTGTGGATTAGTAATAGATAGAGATATGAATGCAGCTATTAATTTAGCAAATTATAATAAACAAAAAAAATAATGAAAGGGAAATAAAAAGCATAGAAATATGCTTCCTATACGTGTACGTTTGCACGGAATTTAAGCCTCTTGAGAAATGAGGTTACTCATTCTATGATGGAGGAATTAAACAAAGATTCTACAAAACTTAATGTTTTATAGAGTTTTATAGGTTTTAAAAAACGGGAAGATAATTATTTTATGAAAAAAATAACATTACTTATTTGTATAATTTTTATTTTAAGCTTATTTGCGTGTAATAAAAATAATGAATGTGATTATAAAATCAGTGGAGATAATTTAATAGTTGTTATTGATGATTTGGAATATGATATTGGTAAAGTTGATTTATCAAATTATAAAAAGAGAATTAAAAGTGCGTATGAATTATATAAATTATTATATCCTTCGTATATAGGTACAAAAGAGCAATTTAAAGATGACGTTATTAAAAACAGATTGCTTGAGGGAGACGCTGTTTTAACTGTTAATTATATTATTAATGATTCTGTAAAGAGTGAATTGTTTTATCGAGGAGATAATTTAAGTTTTCCTAAAGTTTATGTTAAAGATTTTATGATCAATGGTTGGCAATATAATAAAGAAGAAATTGATGAGACCTATATAGTAGTGGATGATATGACAATCGAAGCTGTTTTGCTTAAATATATAAATATTAGTGTTAATATTTTAGGTAAAGGTGTCGCTAGTGTTTCAAAAGAAAAAGCATTTAAGGGTGATTCTATAAAAATTGATTATACACCAGAATTTGGATATAAGTTTTCACATATTATTTGTAATGGTGAAAAAATAGAATTATCTATTGATAATAGTTTTATTGTATCAGACGATGTGCTTGATATAGTTGTTGTATTTGAAATAGAAGAATTAAGTTTACCAATAATGAATATTGAACTTGAAACTTCATTAAATAGTGTATGTCAAGAAGAATATGTAAATGGTAAAATGAGTATCAGCAATACTTTGGAAGAATATGAATTTAGTGATTTAGATTTCTTGTTTAGAGGTAGAGGAAACTGGAGCTGGGACAAAGAGAAGAAAGGATACAGAATAAAGTTTGATTCGAAACAAAATTTATTTGGTAATTGTAAGAGTAAGCATTGGGCTATTATTGCAAGCTATACAGATATTACACTACTTAGAAATAAAATGAGTTTTGAAATGGCTAATGTTTTAGATGATATTTATTATGTTACTTCATGTGTAAATTTAGAAGTGTTTATAAATGGAGAATATAGAGGAGTTTATAGTTTAATAGAACTTCCTAAAGCAGAAAAAGATAAGATGAATATTGATGAATCTTATGATTATGTTGATACGGGATATATTGTAGAACTTGATGCATATGCTATTAAGTCTTGGCTAAATCAACCAACTGGTGCAATAGAGGGAATTAATTATTTTATAATCGAAGGAATTAAATACCCATTAAGTGTTAAATCACCTGATCCTGATGAATACGAAAACGAAGAAATGTTTAGAAAACAGGTTGCATTTATAAAAGATTATTTTGAAAAAATGTTTAAGGCTGTATTTGCACATGATTTGGATGAATTTTCAAAATATGCTGATGTTGATTCATTTGTGGATATGTATTTGTTAGATGAAATAATTAAAAGTACTGACGTAGGATGGCAATCATTCTATTTTGTGAAAGAAGAAAGCGGCAAGGTATATTTGACTGCACCTTGGGACTTGGAATTTAGTTCAGGACTAAATAGAGGTGACCAAAGCTACACTGGAATGTATGTATCAGAATGGTTTGATAAGAATTTAGATACTAAAACAGCTAGTGAATTATTTATAAATTTAATGATGATACCTGAGTTTGAATCTTTAGTTATTAATAGATTTAATGAATTGAAAAATGAATTAATAGAAAGTGTAAATAACACTTTAAATGATGCACTTTTATATGAGGATTCATATAACAGAAATTACGATAAGTTTAAACTTTTAGGTACTAAAGTTAATATTGAAAGTAGAGAAATATATTCATTAAAAACATGGAAAGAGCATGTTGAATATTTAAGAAATTGGATTATTAACAGAATTAATTGGCTAGATGATTATTGGAATTAATTGTGTCATTGGGAGTATAAAAAAATGAAAAAAGTTTATTTTGCTGGGGGATGTTTTTGGTGTATATGTGATTATATGCTTTCTCTTGGATTAGATGGTATTAAAGATATTATTGTTGGGTATTCAGGAGGAGAAGAAAAGGATGCAAATTATGAACTAGTAAAATCACAAAAAACTTCTCATAGAGAAACTATTGAAATTAATTATGATGAAAATAAAATCACATTAATTGAATTGTTAGATATATTTTGTTCATACGTTGATATACATGATAAAGATGGTCAATATATAGATAAAGGCTATAGTTATACACTTGCTTTGTATTATCAAAATGAAGAAGAAAGAAATATATATACAAATTATGTGAAAAAACTACCAAAGCCTGTATATATAAGTATAGAAGAATTTAAATTTTTTGTAGTGGGTGAAGAATATCATCAACATTATGGCATTAAAAATCCTGATAAAATGATGGAAGAATTAGTATCTTCTAATAGAACGTGTCATTTAAATTTAGAAAAATATAAAAGAAAATAAAATGGTTAACTGATATTATTCAGTTAACCTTTTATATTATTTGTTTTCATAATCATAGATAAAATTGTAAACATATTCACCAATCATCTTCATACCTAAAGCATTTGGATGAACATCACCATTTTCAGGTGTACATTCTTTTACGTTTTCATCAGTAATTGCATTTCTTAAATCAATTAATGGTAAATTATATTCATTACCTAATTCAATGATTTTATCATTAAATGCACCACGTAATTTATGGAATCCTGATGAATATACATTTGTTGGAAGGATGCATAAGAAAATTTCAACATCTTCACCACAAACTGTATAAATATTATTAATCATAGTTTCATATGCAGTTTTGAAATTGGCTGCATCTTTTGATAAAGTGTCAGTAGTAGCTGCAGCCCAGTCATTTGTTCCCATATATACTACAACTATATTAGGTACTTTACCATCTTTTGTTAAGCTTTCAATTCTCTTAATATTTGTACAAGCAGAACTATCAGTGCCTCCAACTTTACTTCCTGAGAAAGCATTATTCATAAGTAAGTTATAGCCTAATTTATTTGTTGCTATCATCCACCATGTATCGTCAACTGTTAATACGTCATGTCTTGGATAATATGAAGGATAACCACTAGGAATGTAACCAGTGAATGTTGTAATAGAATCACCTAAGAATGATATATAAGTATGAGCAGCATCTCTTTCACCATATTTTGCATATATAGTGTAATTGTCATAATTTGATTCATTTATAGCTTTAATCTCATTTTTAAATTCAGGGTCAGTGTACCAACCGTAGAAGCATTCGTCAACTGTTGGATAAGCTTCTGGTAAAGTGAATTCCTCGCCTTGTCTAATTACAGTAACAAGTTCTTCTGTTACAGTTCCATTACCAATGACATACTCTATATTATAATAGTTTGCGATATCTTCCCAAGTAGCATTTAATGTAATATCACCATACATTTTATTAGTGATTTCAGTAATTATTTCACCATTATATTCCCAGCCAGTGAATTTATAATAAGGATTCTTAACAGGATCAACTAATTTAGTGCCTTCTCCAGCATAATATTTATTGGCTCTAGATGATGTGAATTCACCTCCATTTAAATTATAAGTTATTAAATACTGCTCGCCTATCATTACAGTTTTCGCATATATTGTAATATCTGATGTAATTATTTGATTAGTTACTTCATTAGTTAATTCTTCGTCATCATACCATCCAGCAACAAAGAAACAACTATCTAGAGATTCAAAGTTAATTATTGAATCTTTTTTAACTTCTCTAGTACTTACTTCATCATTAAAGTGTATAGTAACTTTATACGTTTCTTCTTTGCTACATCCAAAAATAAATAAAAACAATAAAATTGCTAATGTTAATAATATTCTCTTTTTCATAAAAATTCCTCCACTTAAAAATTATACATCATTTAATTATTGTTATCAAATAATTATAATAGTTTTTAATATGTTATTAAGTTTATTTATAATTCTATTTTTAGTATACTATTTGCATTAACTATGTCTTTATGCTATAATGGATTAACATATTTATATGATAAACCAAGTTTATAATAATTTTTTTGTAAATAAAAAAATAGGAGTGAATATGAATAATTGCAAAATAGATGCACATATACATTTTGAACATCAAGAATATAGTTTAGATTTAATTGATAAAATGGTTGAAGTTGCAATAAATAATGGCTTAGAAGAAATTAGGTTATTAGACCATACTCATAAATTTAAGGAATTTGCTTTTTTGTATGAAGAAAAGAACCTTGATAAGATGTCTGTATGTCATTATGTTAATAAATGCAAAATGCCAATAAAAGAATATCTAGATTTTATTAAATTAGTAAAATCTAAAACATATCCGATAAAAATAAAGTTTGGTTTAGAGGTTTGTTATTTTAAAACTTGCGAAGAAAAATTAAAAGAAGAATTACCTAAGTATAATTTTGATTTTTTGAATGGTAGCATTCATCAGGTTGATGGTTTTGCATATGATTTTGGAATAGATGAGTGGAATGGAAGAGATGTAGATAAGTTGTATCAAAGATTTTTTGAAAGCGAAGAAGACTTAATTAAGTCTGGTTTGTTTGACCACTTAAGTCATCCTGATAGTATTAAAATTTATAATATATTACCTAGTTTTGATTTGCATCCATATTATAAAAGAATAGCTAAATTACTTAAAGATAATGATATGAGTACTGAAAATAATACAGGCTTTGCTAGATATGGATATACTAATTATGGCCTTAATAAGGACTTTTTAAATATTTTAAAAGATAATGGTGTGACTTTATATAAGTCAAGTGATGCTCATAAATATATTGATATTGCCAATAAATTTAATGAAATTGAATTATAACGATAAACAAGCAAGTGAATAAACTTGCTTTTTTTTAGTTTCTGTGGTATAATTACTTGCTTATGTATAAAAAGAAAAGGAGAATTATATGAAAAAATACGTTTATTTATTCACAGAAGGTAATGCAAAGATGCGCGAACTTTTAGGTGGTAAAGGCGCTAACTTAGCTGAAATGACTAATATCGGTTTACCAGTTCCTCAAGGCTTTACTATCACAACTGAAGCATGTACTCAATACTATGAAGACGGAAGACAAATAAACGAAAGTATCCAAAAAGAAATAATGGAATATATTGAAAAAATGGAAAATATCACAGGTAAAAAGTTTGGTGATTTAGAAAATCCATTATTAGTTTCTGTACGTTCAGGAGCTAGAGCTTCAATGCCAGGTATGATGGATACTATTTTAAACTTAGGTTTAAATGAAGAAGTAGTTGAAGTATTAGCTAAAAAGAGTGGCAATCCAAGATGGGCTTATGACTGTTATAGAAGATTTATACAAATGTTCTCTGATGTTGTAATGGAAGTTTCAAAGAAAGAATTTGAATCTTTAATTGACGAAATGAAAAAAGAAAAAGGCGTTGTATATGATGTTGATTTAACAGCTGAAGATTTAAAAGAATTAGCTAATTTATTTAAAGCAAAATATAAAGCAGCTTTAGGCAAAGATTTCCCAAGTGATCCTAAAGAACAATTATTTGATGCAATCAAAGCAGTATTTAGAAGTTGGGATAATCCAAGAGCAAATGTATATAGAATGGATCATGACATTCCTTATTCATGGGGTACAGCTGTTAACGTACAAATGATGGCATTTGGAAATATGGGAAATGATTGTGGTACTGGTGTAGCATTCACAAGAAATCCTGCAACTGGTGAAAAAGGATTAATGGGTGAGTTTTTAATAAACGCACAAGGTGAAGACGTAGTAGCTGGTGTTCGTACTCCTATGCCAATTTCAAAGATGGCTGAAGTTTTACCAGATGTTTATAAACAATTCCAAGATGTTTGTGTTACATTAGAAGACCATTACCGTGATATGCAAGATATGGAATTTACTATTGAAAAAGGTAAATTGTATATGCTACAAACAAGAAATGGTAAGAGAACAGCTGCTGCAGCTATTCGTATTGCATGTGATTTGATTGATGAAGGAATGATTTCAGAACAAGAAGCTTTACTTCAAATCGATGCTAAAACATTAGATATGTTATTACATCCTACTTTTGACTCTGAAAAATTAAAAGCTGCAAATAAGAATAATGTAGTTGGTAAAGGTATTGCTGCATCTCCAGGTGCTGCTGCTGGTACTATTGTGTTTACTCCAGAAGATGCTGTTGAACAAGGTAAAGCTGGTAAAAAGGTAGTATTAGTTAGATTAGAAACTTCACCAGAAGATATTGAAGGTATGAAATATTCTCAAGGTATTTTGACAGTTCGTGGTGGCCAAACAAGCCATGCAGCTGTAGTAGCTCGTGGTATGGGTACTTGCTGTGTATCTGGTTGTGGTGATATTGATATGCATGAAGAAGAAAGATGGTTCATGCTTGGTGGAAAGAGATTTAATGAAGGTGATCCTTTATCATTCGATGGGTCAACAGGATTAATTTACGATTGTAATATAGATACAGTACCTGCTGATCCAAATTCTGGCTACTTTGGCAGAATTATGAAATTAGCAGATAAGTATAAACAAATGAAGGTAAGAACAAACGCTGATACACCAAAAGATGCTAAAAGAGCTATGGAATTAGGTGCTCAAGGTATTGGATTATGTCGTACAGAACATATGTTCTTTGATACAGATAGAATTGGTGCATTCCGTGAAATGATTTGTTCAGACACAGTTCAAGAAAGAGAAATAACATTGGCTAAAATTCTTCCAATGCAACAACATGATTTTGAAAGCTTATATAAAGCTTGTAAAGGGTATGCTGTTACAATTCGTTTCTTAGATCCACCTCTACATGAATTTGTTCCAACAGAAGAGACTGATATTAGAGCAGTTGCTTTAGCTAAAGGAAAGACTGTAGAAGAAATTAAAGCTATTATTGCATCATTAAGTGAATTTAACCCAATGATGGGACATCGTGGATTAAGACTAGCTGTTACATATCCAGAAATTTGTAAGATGCAAACTAGAGCTGTAATTAGAGCTGCTATCAAAGTTAATAAAGAAATGAAATGGAATATTTGCCCTGAAATTATGATACCACTATCAAGTGATGTCAAAGAATTAAAGTTTGTTAAGGATATTGTTATTAAAACAGCTGAAGAAGAAATTGCTAAGAACTGTGCTAAATTAAAATATCAAGTAGGTACTATGATAGAAATTCCTCGTGCTGCATTAACTGCAGATGATATTGCAACACAAGCTGATTTCTTCTGCTTTGGCACAAATGATTTAACACAAATGACATTTGGTTTCTCAAGAGATGACTCAAGTAAGTTCTTATCAGCTTATTATGAAAATAAGATTCTAGAACAAGACCCATTTGCAAAATTAGACCAAATTGGTGTTGGTAAATTAATGAAGATGGCTATAGAATTAGGTAAACCTGTAAATCCTAGCTTACATATTGGTATTTGTGGAGAACATGGTGGAGATCCATCAAGTGTAGAATTCTGTCATGCTATTGGATTAGATTATGTATCTTGTTCACCATATAGAGTACCAATTGCAAGATTAGCTGCTGCTCAAGCTGCAATAAAGAATCCTAGAAAATAAAAATTTAAGAAAACAAAATATCCGTTAAAGTTAAATTTTAACGGATATTATATTTAATGGGAGATATACTATGGAATGGACTAAAGAAAGCATTAATGAATTGGTAAATAGTCAAAGAGAATTTTTTAATAAGGTGTTCCATTTAATGGTGTTGGTCATTCAGGAATGGGTGCATATCATGGTGAATGGGGATTTAGAGAATTTACTCATCCTCAAAATGTATTAATAGGCAGTAGACATTTTAATTTGTCTTTAAGAGAACATCCGTATAATAAAAATAAATTAAAATATATAAAAAAGTTTGAGAATTAAAATTAAATGTGCTATAATTTTTTTAGGAGATAAATAAATGAGTAAGAAAATAAAAAATAGTTTTATAATCAGTATTGCTTTAATTATATCATTTATTGTATTTACAATTTTGGTAAAAACAGTTGATGTTAAAGCTATAGGTCCTAATGGCTCAGAAATTGGTTTTGCAAGCATTAATAAATCAGTCTTTGATAGTGTAGGTACATCTGATATTGCATATAAAATAACACAAGTTATTTCTATTGTTACTTTTTTAGTTGTAGGTGTATATGGTTTAATAGGGCTAATTCAATGGATAAAAAGAAAGAAACTTTTTAGTGTTGATATACCTATATTAGTATATGGAGGCTTATTATTAATACTGTTTGCTCTATATATTATGTTTATGTTTGTGGTAGTAAATTATAGAACTGTATTGGAAGATGGTGAGCTTGAATCATCATATCCATCATCACATTCAATGATGACGTGTGTTGTATTTATTGCTTCGATTTTTGTATTTAGTCGCTATAATTTTAATAAGAAGATTAAAATTGCTTATATATCATTTGCTATTTTAATGCCTGTTTTAATGTCTACATTTAGACTAATATCAGGAGTTCATTGGTTTACTGATATTATAGGTAGTGTTATTTTAAGTGCTGCTTTAATTATGACTTTCTATTCTTTCTTGATTTTCTTTGAAAGTAGAAAAAAGAATGAAGAAAGTATTTAAATATATATTTTTGTGTTTATATTTATTTGGTGTATTTTATACTTGCTATTCTTCATTAGAAAATGCAAATGTATCAAGTAATACATCTCTTAATGTAACACAATTTTTATATAATATAATTTCCAATATACTTCCAAATAGAGAAATAGATTTTGACACTTTCCATGGTTTTGTTAGAAAGGCAATAGGTCATTTTGGTGTTTTTGGTTTTATTGGTTTAAATGCGTATTTTACTTACTTTTTGTTTTTGAAAAAAACCAAATTAGCTGTAAGTATAACTTTAATAGCTAATATGTTTACAGCTATTATAAGCGAATTATTACAATTATTATCTGATGGCAGAGCATGTAGTATTAAAGATATGCTTATTGATTATTCAGGCAGTATTGTTGGGTTTGCTGTTGGACTAATAATTAGTACATTGTTTATAGAAAAGAAAGCGAAAATTAAATGAAAAGAAGATTGTTAGATTTGTTTAAGGGCTTCATACTAGGTCTTGATTCCACAATACCAGGCTTTAGTATGGGTACTTTAGCTTTACTTTTAAACATATATGAAAGATTAATTGATGATTTTAGTGATGCTTTGAAACATCCTTTAAAATTATTTAAGAATGATATATGGATTTTTTTAGGATTTATTATAGGATTTATAGTTAATATTTATGCTATAACATTCTTCCTTGGAAATTATCCTATGCAAACAATTATGTTTTTCATTCCTTTGGTATTTATTAGTATGCCTAGTATTTATAAAAATTCAAAGAATGATAAATTTAAAGCAAAAGAAATTATCACTTTAGTAGTATGTTTAGTAGCTTTGGTTTTACTTAGCTTATTAAATGCTGGTGAAAGTGTTGGCGCATCTTTTGATCCAATATTTTTAATCATGATGTTAATTATGGGTGCTATTGGTAGTGCAGCCATGGTAATCCCAGGGGTTTCAGGAAGCATGATTATTATGGCTTTTGGATATTATGATGTCATAATTTCAAGTTTGCACTCAATGTTAAATTCCGTTAAATCTTTTAATTTTGAGGGTTCATTAGTATATGTTATAGCTTTATTAGTTGTACTTTTAGGTGTAATAATAGGAATTACTTTAATATCAAAATTAATAAAGTTATTATTAAAAAAGTGGCCTACAGCCTTATATTCAGGTATTCTAGGTTTGTTAATTGGTTCTCCATTTGCAATTATTTATTTAACATGCAAAGAATATGCAATTAATTGGTCTAGTCCATGGACATATATTATGAGTGTGATAATGTTAATAGTTGGATTTGCTTTTGGAATGTTAATTATATTAATGGATAAAAAAGTAAATAAACAGGAAACAGAAGAAGCAGAAAGTTTAAAAGAAAATTAAACAATAAATAAGCAAAAACTTGACTAAGTCAATAATTAGTGATATAATAATGTAGCATTTAAAGGTGGTCTTGTGGTGTAGTGGTTAACATGCCAGTCTGTCACACTGGAGATCGCGGGTCCGAGCCCCGTCAAGACCGCCATTTACGCGCTAATAGCTCAATTGGATAGAGCGTCTGGCTACGGACCAGAAGGTTGCGGGTTCGAGTCCTGCTTAGCGCGCCATTATTATGTACTTCGGGAAATAGCTCAGCTTGGTAGAGCGCTTGGTTTGGGACCAAGATGTCGCAGGTTCGAATCCTGTTTTCCCGACCATTTAATTTAATAAACACTGCGGGTGTAGTTCAATGGCAGAACATCAGCCTTCCAAGCTGAGTATGCGAGTTCGATTCTCGTCACCCGCTCCAATATTTGATGAAACGGGGTAATATAGATATATTACTCCTTTTATTTATAATAAAGAAAATACTATTGAAGAATAAATCTAATAATAAAAGTATATAATAACTTCAAATTATATATATGGCAAAAAAAGTCGAGATTTAATTTGAATATAAAGTATATAATAATATTGTGAGGTGATTAGAGTGGATTATAAAACGCTATCAGTTCAAAGAATGCAAGATTATATAAATACAAATATAAATAATGATATAAGATTTTCTGATATAGTACGTCAATCTTATTATTCACCTTGGTATGCTAGAAGAATATTTATTGAACTTACTGGTGTTAGCCCTTCTAAATATATTAGAAGGCTTAAATTAAGTAATGCAGCGTTAAGATTGAGAGATGAAAAAGTTAGAATAATAGATATTGCTATTGAGTCTGGATTTAATAGCGTTGATGGGTTTCAAAGAGCGTTCTATAAAGAATTTGGATGTAATCCAAAAGAATATGCCAATAATCCTATTCCGATAAAACTCTTTATACCTTACGGAGTTAATTATAGATTAAAAGGAGAAGTAAAAATGATGTCAAAGAATATATTTATTACAGTTATTGAAAAGCCTGCAAGAAAAGTAATAATTAAGAGAGGAATTAAAGCTAAAGATTATTTTGAATATTGTAATGAAGTCGGATGTGATGTATGGGGACTATTGGTAAGTATAAAATCTATATCAAATGAACCTGTTTGTATGTGGCTTCCAAAGAAGTATATTAAAAGCGGAACAAGTGAATATGTACAAGGAGTTGAGGTCTCATTAGATTATAATGGTGCAATACCAGATGGATTTGACACAATTATACTTCCTGAGTCAAAATTTTTAATGTTTCAGGGAGAACCTTTTGAAGAAGAAGACTTTGAAGAAGCAATATATGAACTAATAAATGCTGAAAAGAAATATGATCCTAGTGTTATTGGCTATCAATGGGACAAAGACAACCCTAGAATACAACTTGAGCCAATAGGTACTAGAGGATACATTGAGTTATTGCCAATAAAATAAAAGATGTATTAAAACAATAATTTATAACTCAAAAATTTAAGTTGTTTGTCTTAATTTACGAATTTACTTATATTATGAGAACATAAGCTTGATACAAAAAATGTATCAAGTTTTTTTATTTGAATTATTTGAAGTTGGTAATAAAATAGTTATTAGTTATATTTATAATATTTTAGATGTTACAAATAAAAAAAGATAAATCTATGAATAGATTTATTCTGTTTTTTAGAGTATTTTTATTTGCCTATTTGAATGATATAATCTGAAACATCAATGTATTCAATTTCAATACCTGTAGTAAATGGGAAATATCTGTCAAATCCAGATTTAAGTTTGTTTTCTTCTACGTATGGTGACTTATCAACTAGAACTCCTTTTAATAAATTTACTTCAGATTCTTCTAAGCCAGGAATGACATGATCATAATATACAACTTTCACCATCTTTAAAGATTCAGAATAAAAGATTTCTCTATAGCTAAAGCATTCATAGATTTTATCAATTTTAATTTCTACAGCGCTTCCTTTAATGTTACTATTCCATAATATTTCAAAGCCATTAGGAAGCATAGCATTTTGCTTTTCACTTAATTCAGCGTAAAAACAATTATCATCGGCGTATTCGAAAAGATGGTTTTTAAATGAATCGGTTTCGTTTTTACAAGATAGTTTATACAAATAAGTTTTTTCATCTTCAAATGAATCGTAAAGCTGTTCACCAATTATTATATATGGGACTTTAGTGTATCCTTCGTCAATTGTTGGATGAATTTCACTAGCATTAACAATCCTATAATCAATAGTCTGTATAGTTTTATTCTTATTATTGTTTATATCTTCACCATTATTAAAATTACATGATACAAGAAATAGTAATAATATTAATGTAAGTAATGAAAAACGTTTCATTTAATTTGTCTCCTTTTATTAATTATTATATCATGCGTATATAAAAAATATCAAAAATTATAGTAAATAATAATATAAAAATTATTTTTTAATTAAAAATAAAAGCCTTATTGTTTATACAATAAAGCTTAATTATTTTTTTGTTTTATGATTATGCACGTAAATTTTCGTAAGATTTTATAAATTGGATAGTGTCAGTATTACTAGAATTTTCAAAAACATCTTTAGTAGAACCAAACGATGCAACGTTTCCTTTACTTAAGTGTAATACCTTATCAGAAATGTTTTTCGCAAATTCCATTTCATGTGTAACGATTATCATAGTGATTTTAAACTCGTCTTTTAATTCTTTAATTACTTTTAATACCTCACTAGTTAATTCAGGATCTAAAGCGCTAGTTGGTTCATCAAAGCATAGGATATCAGGTTTTAGGGCCATTGCTCTAGCGATAGCTATACGTTGCTGTTGACCTCCTGATAATTCACATGGGTAATTATTTGCTTTTGACTCAAGACCTATTTTTATTAGTAAGTCATTAACTAAATCATTAATTTCATCATTATTTAAATAATCTAGACCTTTCTTTTCTTTTTCTTTTTCCCTTAGTGATAAAGGTAATTTAATGTTTTCAAAAGCAGTATATTGAGGAAATAGATTAAACTGTTGGAAAACTAATCCAAAATGAGTTCTCATTGATCTAATTTCATTATATTTCTTTTTAGAAAAAGTATTATCTAATATTAATTCGTTATTTAGTAAAACTGTTCCTTCATTAATTGGTTCTAGATAATTTAAACATTTAAGTAATGTGGTTTTACCATTACCACTTGAACCTATTATTGATAAAACTTCACCAGCTTCTAGATTAAAACTTATGTTATTTAATATTTGTTCTTCACCATATTTTTTATTTATATTTTTAACTTCTAAAAAAGACATAACGACCTCTATACTTTAAAATATTCTAATTTCTTTTCTAAGCGATTTAATATTATAGTTACAATACCATTAAAAATAAAATAGAAAGCACCAGCATAGAATATAGGCCAAATTAATCCTTGCTTTAATTTTAAGTTTGCAATAAACATTAATTCACTTACAGCTATTACATTCGCTAAAGATGTATCTTTTATCAATGTAATTACTTCATTACTCATTGGAGGTATTATTCTTTTAATTACTTGTAATAATATTATATCAAAAAATATTTGTTTTTTTGATAAGCCTAAAACCATTCCAGCATCATATTGCCCTTGTGCTATACTTTGAATTCCGCCTCTATATATTTCTGAGAAATAAGCAGCATAATTAATACTAAAAGCAACTAAAGCTGCTATAAAACGAGAAGAGAATGTGGTATCAAACCAATCCCAACCTGTATTCATTAATGGCCATTGAAAATCAAATAATAAACCAGGGACATAAAATATAACAAATATTTGTAACATAAGAGGAGTTCCACGCAATATTAATACAATAGTCTTCATAGTAATACTTAATGGTTTGAATTTAGACATTGTACAAAAACACATAAGTAAACCTAAGGGTAAAGCAAATATTAATGTTAAAAAGAATAAAAATACGGATGAAGAAAAACCATTTAATAATTCTAAGGTTATCTTCCAAAATTTATCCATCTTTGTTTTTCTTTCTCTTGTTTAAAAAATTATTTAAATGCTGCATCATTAATAGCAACACCATATTTAGTAGCAAGTTCATTTAAAGTTCCATCATTATATTTAGCTTTAAAGAAGTCGTTTAATTTGTTAATGATATCACTATTTTTTCTAGCTCCAACTGCAAATACTTCTTGCTCAAAACTAATTTTTGAAGCATCGATAATAGCAAGGTCTGTGTAATCACCTTTGCCAATTAAAGAATAAGCCATAGTATAATCGATTACACAAGCAATACTAGTTCCAGCTTTTACTTCATTTAAGGCATCTAATTGACTTCCTACTGCATTAGGTGTCACGATTCCTTCTAATACATTATTTCCAGCAGATCCACTTTCAACAGCGATTTGTTTGCCCTTTAAATCATCTACATTATTAAATGAGCTTACATTTTCTTTTTTTACAACAACACATTGGTAATTTGTAGCATAATCTAATGATAAATCAATTTCCTTTGCTAATTCATCTGTAGCAGTCATTCCGTTCCAAATCAAATCAATATATTTACTGTTAAGTTCGACTATCTTACTGTCCCAAGCGATTGGAATAAATCTAACTTTTACTCCTAATGATTCACCAAATAAGTTCGCTAAATCAGCATCAAATCCAACAATAGTTTCGCCATCTTCACCAAAATAATCCATCGGATCATAGATTGTAATACCAATATCTAATATACCATCTTCAACTATTTTTTCTAAATCAGTTTTTTCTCCTTTATTAGAATTTCCACATCCTACAAGAGTTACACTAAAAATAACAACAACTAAAACTAACAACTTAATTAATAATTTCTTCATAATTTTCTCCTTTTTCCTTTACCACTTTATAGCGATAAAGTATTATGTATTAATTATACTTTAGCACTTTAGTGTTGTAAAGTGTTTTATAAATGTAAATGCTTTCAATTAAGCTAAAAATAAATGTTATAAATTGTTCATATAAAATATAATTTAGTTATCATAATGCTTTGAATTATTTTTTAAAAATGATATAATGTAGATATATAATGGAGAGTTAGGTATGGATGATTTACAAAAAGAATTAATAAAAATTAGTGATAAAGAATATGCAGCTTTTCAAAGTAAATTAACTCCTGGAATTGATGCTAGTTTGTTTATTGGAGTTAGGGTTCCGGTTTTAAGAAAATTTGCGAAGGACTATATAAAAAAAGAAGAAGCAAAAACTTTTTTGAATGCTTTGCCGCATAAATATTATGACGAAAACATGCTTCATGCTTTGTTAATTTCTGAGTTAAAAGATTATAATGAAATAATAAATCGTTTAGATGCTTTTCTTCCATACGTAGATAATTGGGCAGTTTGTGATATAATGTCACCTAAAGCACTAAAAAAAGATAAGAAAAGATTAATTGAAAACATAAATATATGGATTAATTCAAAACATACATATACATGCCGTTTTGGAATAGAGATGTTAATGTCTTTTTATCTTGATGTTGATTTTAAAGTAGAATATTTAAAATTAGTTGCAAATGTTCACTCAGAAGAATATTATGTAAATATGATGATTGCATGGTTTTTTGCTACTGCACTTACAAAACAATGGGTTGCAACTATACCTTATATTGAAAGTAATGCATTGGATAAATGGGTTCATAATAAAACCATTCAAAAAGCTATCGAAAGTTATCGAATTGAGAATGATCAAAAAACATATTTAAGAAATTTAAAGAGACAATAATTTTTAATTATATGCGATAAGTAGATATATTGCATAAAAACAAAAAAAATGTAATTTAGTTATTTAACATATTAAAATTATATGCTATACTATAAATAAGTATATAATGCATATATTGATTAATGAAAGGAGCATATTATGCAAGACTTCATGTATAGTGTAATTGGTGTAATAGCAATATTCATCCATTTAATTATAAATAATAGAATATTTTTCCAAAAACAAGAAACTAATAGAATTACAAAAACTTATAAGGTTTTAATGCTTTCTATTCTTGCATATTATATTACAGATGCGGGTTGGGGCTTTTTTGCGGGACTTAATAATATTCCGGCTTTGTTTTTAGATACTACAATTTATTATGTGGCTATGGCATCTGCTCTTTTAAGTTGGGCCTTATACATTATAGATTATCTTAATATTAAAAATAAAATGGCAACTATAATTAAATATTTCTTTTGGGGATTTTTTATCGTTGAAGTAGGTTTATTAGTTGTTAATTTCTTTGTCCCTTGTTTCTTTACGTTTGATCCTGAAACAGGAGCATATGAAGCATTAAGGATTAGATATATAGCATTGTGGGCTCAAGCAGTATTATTCTTCCTAACTGTTTTAATGACAGGATATAGTGCATTTAGAAAAGATGTTACAATGAAGAAGAGATACCTTGCAATATTCTTCTTTAGTATTATTATGACATTTAGTAATTTTATTCAAATCCTTTACCCATTATATCCGATATATGCAATGGGATGCTTAGTAGGATCTTGTGTGCTTCATGTATTTATTATTGAAGACGAGCGTGAAGAATATAGAAAAAGTATCGCTGAACAAAAGAATATCGCTGAAGCTGCAAATAACGCTAAAACAACTTTCTTATTTAATATGAGTCACGATATTAGAACACCAATGAACGCTATTATTGGTTTTACAGCAATGGCTAAGAAGTATTCTACTGACGAAAGAGTAAATGACTATTTAGAAAAGATAGATATTTCTGGCAACCAATTATTAAGACTAATTAATCAAGTATTAGAAATGGCAAGAATTGAATCTGGTAAGATTGAACTTAATGAACAACCATTATCATTATCAGAGAAGAGAAAAGTATTAAGTACTATATATAGAGAAATTGCAAGTTCGAAAGACATTACATTTGAAGTTGTTCCTGGAACGATAACTCACAATAATGTAGTTATTGATGTAGACAGAATGGATCAAATTACTAATAACATAATTAGTAACGCAATTAAATATACTCTTCCTGGAGGGAAAGTAACTTATACTACTAATGAACTTCCATATGATAAGGAAGGATATGCATTATATGAAATTGCTATTGAAGATAACGGAATGGGAATGAGTAAAGAATACTTAGACCATGTATTTGATGAATTTTCTAGAGAAAACTCTTCGACTATAAGTAAGATTCAAGGCACAGGACTTGGTATGAGCATCGTAAAAAAAGTAAGTGATTTAATGGGCGGTAGTGTTAAAATAGAGTCTGAAAAGAATGTGGGAACAACTGTTACTATCACAATGCCTATGAAAATTGATGATGGAGTTCGCGAAGAGAAAGTAGATGAAGAAGTAATTATATCAAACGTTACTGGTTTAAAAGTTCTTTTAGTTGAAGATAATGAAATGAATAGAGAGATTGCAACTGAAATCTTAGAAGAAGCTAAAATGATTGTTTTGACAGCTGAAGATGGTGATGTTGCATTTGAAAAAGTGAAAAATTCTAAACCTGGTGATTTCAATGTTATATTAATGGATATTCAAATGCCAAGAATGAATGGTTATGATGCAACAAAAGCAATTAGAAATTTAGATGATGAGGAATTAGCTAATATTCCAATAATTGCAATGACAGCAAATGCATTCGAAGAAGATAGACAAAACGCATTAAATGCAGGTATGAATGACCATGTAGCAAAACCAATTGATGTAAGGAAATTAGTTTTTACGATTTCTCGTTATGTAAAAAAGTAAAATAGACTTCGATTTTGAAGTCTATTTTTCTTTATAATATAACATACAGTGACAATACCCTTCAAAGTTAGGATCTTCACATTGCTTTCTAAATTCTTCGCACATACATTTATATTCAGGCTTTTTTTCTAAACGACAAGGACAATAACCATCTTTTTTCTTTAGGCCTTCTCTAATTGTATCAACGATTTCTTTGTTTGGATTTAATTTAATTTTTGCCATATTTTTGCTCTCCTATTTCTTATATTATAGCATAAAATGAATTCTTAAAAATAGATTTAAATATAAATTATTATGAAACCATTTTCAGAGAAAATAAAGATATTTTTACTTTACTTATATAATGAATTTTGCTATAATTTTGGTAATGAATTTAATGAAGGAGAAAGAATCATGAAAACAACATTTGTATTAAATGTTTTAAATATTGCATATGATGTTATAAATGATTGTTCTCTATTATTTATATTTTTTGATAATTATAAAGACTAATATTTGCATTTCCATTTTTGCTTTTATTAGTCTTTATTTTTATATATAACAATAAGAAAAATTTATAGGAGGTAGTTTTAATGAATTTAACTTATGGAATTAATGACAAACCAAAAATTGGTCAATTAATCGTTTTCGCTTTACAACAATTATTAGCTATTATGGCTGCTACTATTGCTGTACCTGCTGTTGTAAATAGCAATGTAATTCAAATGGGTTTACCTAGCCCTGAACTTAGTGCTTCAGCTGCTTTATTTGGAGCTGGTATTGGTACTTTAGTTTATTTATTATTCACAAGACGTAAGAGTCCTGTTTTCCTTGGATCTTCATTTGCATTTTTAGGATCTATGACTTCTGCATTCGCTGGAGCTGTATCTGTAAGCTTAGGATGCTTAGGTATTATCATGGGTGCTGCAATTGCCGGATTAGTATACGTAATTATTGCATTAGTTGTTAAGTTCGTTGGAACTAACTGGATTGATAAAGTTATGCCAGCTGTTGTAATTGGCCCTACAGTTGCAATTATTGGTTTATCATTAGCAGGAAATGCTGTTGGTGATTTAAAGAGTTGTGGTTGGTTAGGTTTAATTTGTGGATTAGTAACATTATTCGTAACTATCATTTGCTCAGTATATGGTAAAGGATTTATTAAGATGATTCCTTTCATCATTGGTATTGGTTCAGGATATGTTTTAGCTACAATCTTTACATTATGTAAATTTGGTAATCCTGATATCGTTATTGTTGATTTCTCTAAATTCAAAAATATGGAATGGATTCCTAACTTCACATTCATAAAGATATTTGATGGAGATTTCTTCTATGGTGAAATTGGAAACTTTGGAGCTTATTTAGCTACAATCTTCGTTGCATATGCACCAGTTGCATTCGTTGTATTTGCTGAACATTTAGCAGACCACAAGAACTTAAGTTCTATCGTTGGTACTGATTTAACTAAAGATCCTGGTCTAAGCAATACATTATTAGGTGATGGTATTGGTTCATTTGCTGGTGCTATCTTTGGCGGTGCTTGCAATACTACATATGGTGAATCAATCGCTACAGTTGCAATTTCTAAGAATGCTTCAACTATTACAATCTTAGTAACAGCTCTTATGGCAATTGTATGTTCATTCATTGGTCCATTCGCTACATTCTTAGCAACAATCCCATCATGTGTTATGGGTGGTGTATGCTTCGCATTATATGGATTTATCGCTGTATCTGGATTAAAGATGATTAAGGATGTTAACTTAGATGATAACAAGAACTTATTTGTTGTATCAGTAATCTTAATCGCTGGTATCGGTGGATTAACATTAGGCTTAGGCAAAAACTTCAATGATGCTAAAGTTACTTTAACTGCTGTTGCATCTGCTTTAATCTTAGGTATTATTACAAATGTAGTTTGTAACCGCAAAAAAGATAATAAAGAAGTAGAAGCTCCTGCTGAAGAAACTAGAGAAGAATCTGAAAATTAAAACGATAAAATATAAATCGAGGCTAAGCAAAAGCTTATGCCTCTTTTTATTTTATTTTTTTATAATATGTGGTATAATAATGAATAAGGGTGCGCCAGTTCGGTGTATATAATGTAGTTGGTGGGAATCCAACCTAGAAAGACCTAGCAAGTCATCTAGTATCGAGTCCTTGGAGCTTTAGCTGTGAAGCAAGGTTTAAGCGTAGGGTAGAAAGAATGCGAG
>JAZLLM010000039.1:0-19868 GCA_045598145.1 Bacilli bacterium
GAATAATTAATATTATCTGCTTTTTCAAATGCATCTATTTCGTAGAAATGATTACCATCTTTAATAATTTTTTCTTTTATTATTTTATAACCTAAATTATATAATTTTTCTCTAACTTTATATTCATCTTTATTTGCTTCAATAATTATTCTTTTAGCGAAAGATAATTTAGTAATGTTATCATCAATTATTTGGTTAACTAACATTCCACCCATTCCCGCAATTATTATACATTCAATATTGTCATCTATTGAGGTAAGTCCATCACTTAAATAAAAATTGACATTATTATAGTCTTTTAAAGTGCTTTTAGCTTGTTCTAAAGGCCCTTGCTTATTATCAATCGCATAAGCTAAAGTAACACCATAATTATCAATTGCTTCCTTAATCAAATAACCATGATCGCAGCCTATATCAGCTATTTTTTTGTATGGGAATATAAATTTTGCTATTTCTTTAATTCTATTCATATTATAATTATATCATCTTTTATATTTATTTTCAATAAAAGTAAAAACCAGATAATTCTTATCTGGTTTTAAAATATATTATTTATATTGACTTAGACGTTTTTGTCTAGTTGGATGACGTAATCTTCTAATAGCTTTAGCTTCAATTTGTCTAATTCTTTCTCTAGTTACGCCAAATTCTTTACCAACGTCTTCTAATGTATGAGGTTTGCCATCTGTTAGGCCAAATCTTAATCTTAATACTTTTTCTTCTCTTGGAGTCAAAGTTTTTAATACAGTATTAATTTCTTCTCTGTATGCTTCATTGATTGTATAATCTAATGGATTTGGTGTATCTTGGTCACAAACAAAATCTCCTAATGAAGAATCATCTTCCTCACCAACTGGAGTTTCCATTGAAACTGGTTCTTGGGCAATCTTTTGGATTTGTTGAACCTTTTCTACAGATATTTTTAATTCTGCAGCTAATTCTTCACAAGTTGGTTCACGATGTAGATCTTGAGTTAACTTTCTTTGAGTTCTAACTAGTTTGTTGATTGTTTCAACCATATGAACAGGAACACGAATTGTTCTTGCTTGGTCAGCAATAGCTCTAGTTATAGCTTGTTTAATCCACCAAGTTGCATATGTAGAGAACTTAAATCCTTTATTAGGGTCAAATTTATTAACAGCCTTCATTAAGCCCATATTACCTTCTTGGATTAAGTCTTGGAATTGCATTCCTCTGCCTAAATATCTTTTAGCGATACTTACAACTAAACGTAAATTTGATTCAATCAAAGTATCTCTAGCTCTGTATCCATTTTCAACTTTATCATTTAAACTTTCAACTTCTTCATCACTTAATTGGATTTTTCCGTTTTTAAATGCTTTAAGTTTTTCATCAGCAGCTAATCCTTCTTGAACTGAACTTGATAAAGTAACTTCTTGTACAGAATCTAATAAATCAATTTGTCCTATTTCTCTTAAATACATTTTAATTGGGTCATCAGCTTGTGATGGAGAGATTATTGAAGATACAATGTCATCAATATCTTTAGTCTTTAAGTCGTTTTCAATTTCATTAGACAAGTCAGCAAATTCAGGATCATCTTGTAACGCTTCCTCAAACATTTCATCATCATTATCTTCATTTATTTCTTCTTCTGGTTCAAATTCATCAGAAGGAATATCATCATTAGCTAATTCTTCACTTTCCATATCATCATATGGAACATAATCATCTTGTTCTTCTTCAGATTCGATTAACTTAATTCCTTCATCTTCAAACATTGCGAAAATATTATCTTTAGTGTCTTTATCGCAATTTTTAAGTAATTCATTAAGGTCTTCAACATAAACTGAACCATCATTTTTAGCTTCATCAAGTAAGTTCATGATTTGTTTTTGTGTTTTTTCATCTAACATTGAATATTAATCCATCCTTCTTTGTTTTATTGTTGTAACTTTTTTCTTCATCTCTGCTAAATCTTTTAAATCTTTACATGTCTTAGTTGTATTAGAAGATTTAGAAAGATCAATTTGTTGGATAATAGTAAATTCTCTTACTCTATCAATATACATATCAATTTCACTAGCAGCAGGTGCAGTTTCATCATTCAAAATATTAATTAATATTTCTTTTTCTTCTTCAGTTAAGCATTTAAAGAAATCATCTTTATTCATAACTTCGCGTTTTAAATAGAATTCTCTAATCTTAAATAATATTTCGCGATTTATTTTATCTACAAAAGCATAATTTAATTTTGATTCGATTTCTAAACATTTATCTTTTTGATTATAAGATACTAATATTAATTTTCTTTCAGAGTTTAAATAAGGTTTAATTTTATAATCACTAAGCCCTTTTTTAATTACTTTAGGTTCATCTTGGTATAAATCATCAATTGTGTCATACGCTTGATTATCATCTTGAATCGGAGGAATATCATAATTATTATTTGGTCTAGAATAATTATTTTGTCTAAATTCTTGATGATTTACTTTATAATTATTAAAGTCTTCAGTTAAACTTTCATAACTAATATTAATATCATTAGATATTTTCTTAATATATGTTTCAATTAAAGAGTTTGATTTCACATTTTTTATGTTTTCAAAAATATTGTTCTTAAATTCTTCAACTGAATTAACATCATTTATATTTAAGTTTTTGAAGTAATAAGCATAAATGAAATCAAAAGCATTTACTTTATTATTCAATAGATAATCATGTAATTTTTCTTCACCATTCTTTTTTATATATTCATCTGGATCTTTACCATCAGGAATAGTTAAGATGCTTACATTCATTGAATAATTATTAAATAAAGATATTGCTCTTAATGTGGCATTAATACCTGGCAAGTCACTATCATAACATATTGTTACGTTATTAGTTAGTCTCTTAATAGCTTCAATTTGACCATTTGTAAGAGCTGTACCCATAGATGCAACACTGTTATTAAATCCGGCTCTTACAGAGGCAATTACATCCATAAAGCCTTCAAATAAATATACATTATCTTCTTCTTTAATAGAAGGTACTGCGTTATGATAATTATATAAAATAAAACTCTTTTTAAAAATTACATTTTCTACTGAATTTACATATTTACTAGAATCATCATTTTCTAAATATCTTCTTCCAGATAAGCCACATACATATCCATCTAAATCACATATTGGAAAGATGATTCTATTTTTATAAACATCATGATATTCATTATTGTATGATTTGACTAAACCTAATTCAATCATATCAATCGGTAAATATTTAGACGCTTCTAATAATTTAAATAATTTATCATCGTCAGGACTTGCACCGATATTAAATTTTTTTATAATATCATCGTTTAATCCACGATTATGTAAATAATCTAAAGCTGCTTTTGCATTAGTTGTATTAGTTAAATAGAAATTATAGAACTTCGCGGTATCTTCCATGATTTTGTAATACTTTTCGTTTTTTTGTTTTTCTAATTCCTTTTTTGTTGCTGTGACTTTAATTCCGCAAGTTTCGCCAACTTTACGCATAGCATCTCTAATAGAAATATTTTCAATTTTACTAACAAATGTTACTACATCACCAGCTACATTACAACTAAAGCATTTAAATACTTTTTTCTCAGGGGAAACAGATAAAGAAGGGTTTGTATCTTTGTGGAATGGACATAAGCCAATATAGTTTGAACCTTTCTTTTCTAAAGAAATATATTTACCTATTATAGCAACAATATCAGCTTTATCAACTATTTCTTTACGTAAATTATAATAATTAATATTATTACTATTCATAGGTTCTCCTTTCAAAAACTATTAATATTTAACTTTATTTTTAATATATTCTACTAAATCAGAGATTTTAACTCTTTCTTGAGCCATTGAGTCTCTTTCTCTTACTGTTACTGAATCATCTTCTAAAGTATCGAAGTCATAAGTAACGCAGAATGGAGTTCCGATAGCATCTTGTCTACGGTATCTCTTACCAATTTTTCCAGCCGTATCATAATCAGCATTGAATTCTTTAGCTAGCATATCATGTAATTCTGATGCTTTATCATTTAATTTATTAGTTAAAGGTAAAACGGCAACTTGATATGGTGCTAAGAAAGGTTTAAGATGCATTACTTCTCTTATATCTCCATCACCTAAATCTTGTTTTTCATAAGCTGAAGAACAAATAGCAAGTAATAATCTACCAACACCTACTGATGGTTCTACAACGTATGGAATATATTTTTCATTAGTTTCTGGATCAAAATATTCTAAGCTTTCATTAGATGAAGTTTGATGAACAGTTAAGTCATAATCAGTTCTATCAGCAATACCCCAAAGTTCTCCCCAACCAAACAAGAATTCATATTCAATATCAGTTGTTGCTTTAGAATAGAAACATAATTCTTCAGGAGAATGATCTCTATATCTTAAATGTTCTTTCTTTAAACCTGCTAAATCTAAGAAATCTAGGCAATATTGTTTCCAGTATTTGAACCATTCTAAATCAGTACCTGGTTTACAGAAAAATTCCATTTCCATTTGTTCGAATTCTCTAGTTCTAAAGATGAAGTTTCCTGGAGTAATTTCATTTCTAAATGATTTACCTATTTGACAAATACCAAATGGCACTTTCTTTCTAGAACTTCTTTGTACATTTTTAAAGTTTACAAAGATACCTTGTGCAGTCTCAGGACGTAAATACACAACGTTTTTAGCATCATCAATTACACCTTGATTTGTCTTAAACATCAAATTAAATTTTCTAATATCAGTAAAGTTAGCACTTCCACAATCAGGACATGCAATATTATTTTTCTTAATAAAATCCATTAATTGATCATTAGTCCAACCATCGCCTGTAATTTCACCATGTGTAAAATCTTCAATTAATTTATCTGCTCTATGTCTAGTCCCGCAATGTTTACAATCAATTAGAGGATCACTAAATCCACCAACATGACCACTTGCAACCCAAACACGTGGATTCATTAAAATTGCACTATCTAAACCTACGTTATTCTTAGATTCTTGTACAAACTTCTTCCACCACATCTTTTTAATATTATTTAATAGTTCAACACCTAATGGTCCATAATCCCATGCATTAGCTAATCCACCATAAATTTCACTACCTGAATAAACAAATCCTTGGCTTTTTAAAAAATTAACTAATTCTTCCATTGAAACTTTGATTTCACTCATAATTTATTCCTTCTTTCTATTTGAAATATCAAACGATACTTCTCATTAAAACATATTCTATCATTAATTACAATAAATGTCAAGTGTTAGATTGTGTTCGAATTTGAAATATAGTTTGTGTAAAAAATATTTATCAAACAAAAAAGCAAAGCCTAAGACGTTAGGTTTTGCTCTTTATTTTTCTTTTGTACTTTTAATATAATCCATGGGGTAAAACTACATCCAAATCCGATTAGAGAGATTATAGAAAAGACTTTAAGTGTCCTATATGAACTATTTATTTTAGTAAAATCTTTGTATGCAGATAAAAATATTTTGTAAGATTCATCTCCTACTTCAGTAAAATTTGTATGTAAGAAAATATCGATATCTTCTTTTTCTCTTTCTAATAAATATATATAATCTGTTCTAGCATCTTGATTATTTATTATAATTCGTTCTAAATCATTAGCATATGGAATAATAGAGTTTTTAAACTCGCCTGATTCATGAACATTATAAGATGTGAAATTATTTATATAACTACTAACATAAGTCCCAACCGGATCATTTAAATCAATTAATTCGTGATTGAAGTTATAGTCATATTTCCAAGTCATTCTAAAAAATAAAGCTGTAAAGAATATAAAAAATATCCATAAGCTTAATAATGCATCATATTTAACTTTCATATTTATCACCTATAAATATTATACTACATCGCAAATTAAAAAGGAACAAAAATTTAATTTTGTTCCTTAAATTAACTATCTCATGCCTTTATCATAAGGAATACCTTCTGCATTAGGACATCCTGATTTATTTCTTCTAAGTACTAACACTAATAATACAATGACATATGGAATCATATTATAGAAATACATTGGTAAACCTAAATTATTTAGGAAAGTAACATTCGATGATAATACACCTAAATTAGTTAAGAAACCGAATAATAATGCACCTAATCCAATGCCAATAGGACTCCAGTTACCGAAAATCATAATACCTAATGCTAAAAATCCCATACCAGCAATACTAGATTCAGCTGTAGCACTCTTACATGTTGCTATATATACATAGCCACCAATACCAGCTAAGAAACCAGATATTGTAGTACCTAAATAACGCATCTTATGTACATTGATACCTACTGAATCAGCCGCTTGAGGGTGCTCGCCACAAGCTCTTAAATGTGTACCAATTTTACTCTTATATAACCAAATTGATGCAGCTATATAAATTGCAATAACAATATAAGTAGAAATAAACATTTTATCAAAGAATATTTGCAAGAATCCTGGCAATTCCGGATTTAAAATAATGTAATCAGGATTTGATACAATCTTTTCTTGATTAAAGAATATTAAACCAAAAGTGCATACAATTGCAGGTGCTAACATATTTAAAGCCGTTCCACCTATCGTCTGATCTGCTTTTAATTTAATCGCCGAATAAGAAAGCAATAACGAGAATATTGCCCCTGATACACCTCCAATTAAAATGCATATAACAAATAATAATTGTTGATGAACCATTAAGAATGCACACTTTTCAAAAATTTTAAAGAATACAGTTCCAATAAAGCCTCCAAATATCATTTCACCTTCTAAGGCTAAGTTAATGATACCACTTCTTTCAGAAAAAACACCAGCTAATGCAACTATTAAAAGAGGGATTGCATAAATCAATGTTTTTTGAAGCAATAGAATAATTAATTGACTAGTTGTCATTTTTATTACCCTCCTTTACTTCAGTATTTACAGTTATAGCCTCTACCTTAATTTCTTTCTCTGTTTTCTTTTTCTTATTTAACAATTCATTAATTAATCTAGAGAAACCAGCTAAATAAATAATTACAGCAATAATAATTTCTGCAATATATCTATTATAACCAGCTGATGCTAAGTTATCTCCACCTATACTTATATATCTAATAAATATTGAACTAAATATAACTCCTATAGGATTATTATTAGCAAGTAAAGCTGCAGGAATACCATTAAATCCATAGGCAGGTAAGTTTTGATACATTGATTTATATTGTACTTGAATACCTGGATTTAAATAATATAAGCAAGCTCCTAAGCCAGCCAAACCACCAGCAATAGCCATTGAGATTACTATATTGCGTTTTTCATTCATACCAGCATATTTTGCAGCATCTTTATTATATCCGCAAGCAGTTAAAGAATAACCAAAAATAGTCTTCTTAAAAATAACAGCAAATAAAATAGCCATAATAACTGCAAGGAAAATTCCCATATCAATCAAAGAGCCATTAAACAATAAGTTTAATCCTAATTTAGGAGTAAAATTTCCTGTAGTTTCGGTTAGAATTAAATAAGCTGTCATGCCTTGGCCAACATTATGGAATTGTTCTAAGCTTAAAAATACCCATGTAAAGATATTTGCAGCAATCCAGTTTGTCATAATGCAAACAATAACTTCATTAATTCCAAAATACGCTTTAAATATACCAGGGATCATACCCCACATAATTCCAAATATAATACCAACTAAAACGGCTAAAACCCATGTAAAGAATGCAGCGGTAGGATTATCGACATTATTAATTGATAAAGCAACTAATAATGATCCAAGGCCACCCATTAAGAATTGACCAGCAGCACCGATGTTAAACAAGCCTGTCTTTTGTGATACAGCCACTGATAAACCAGTAAATATTAGTGGTACTGAATAAAAAATCATATTACCAAAAGATGTACCAGCATAAGCACCAGCAGAGAAAGGTCCTGCGAAAATGGTTAGTAAGCCATAGAAAGCATCACCTATGCTTATGTTTTCATTTATTATTGCAACAAATAGCATTACAATAAATCCAATTCCAATACCTATTAAAATTGAAATTAATGATGATAAAATCGATTTAGTAGTAGGCTTTTTATATAATTTCTTTAAGATTGAATCTTCACCTTCTTCTCCCTTAAACAAATGAGCAAAGAAATATTTAATTTTAGCCATTCTTTACCTCCATTCGTTTAGCACCAGACATATATAATCCTAATTCTTGAACGCTTACTTCTTTTGGATTAAATTCTCCAACTATTTCGCCTTCAAACATAACTAAGATTCTATCTGATAAATTTATAACTTCATCTAATTCTAATGATACAAGTAAAATAGCATCTCCTTCGTCTCTTTTCTTGACTATTGAAGAGTGGATAAATTCAATAGCGCCAACATCTAATCCTCTTGTAGGTTGAACTGCAAATAACAAATCATGTTTTGTTTCTAATTCTCTTGCTACAATAGCTTTTTGTTGGTTACCACCAGACATACTTCTTACTTTTGTTGTAGACCCTTGTCCACTTCTTATATCATATCTATCTATTAAATCTTCTGAATGTTTTCTTACAGATTCAAAATTAATAAAAGCATGATTACTGAATTCAGAGTTTTCAAAATCTTTTAAAACTAAATTTTGTTCTAAAGAAAAATCAAGTACTAGTCCATGTTTATGTCTATCTTCTGGAATATGGCTTAAGCCTTTTTTATTTCTTGCTTTAATTGAAGCATGAGTTACATCTTCACCATTATATATAATATTTCCAGAATCAACTTTAGAAAGACCAGATAATGCATATACTAATTCTGTTTGACCATTTCCGTCAATACCAGCAATACAAACTATTTCACCAGAACGAACTTTGAAACTTACATTATTAATTGATCCTTTTTTACTATGTTTATTAAGAACACATAAATTATTAACTTCTAATACAGTTTGTTTAGGCTGAGCTTCTGTTTTATCAACTACAAACTTAACATCTCTTCCTACCATCATACTAGAAAGTTCTTCTATACTAGTTTCATTTGTATTTACAGTTCCAATGTATCTTCCTTTTCTTAAAACAGTACATCTATCTGAAACTTCCATAATTTCATTTAATTTATGAGATATAAACAATATACTCTTTCCTTCACTTGCAAGGAATTTCATTGTTTTCATTAAATCTTCGATTTCTTGAGGTGTAAGTACAGCAGTAGGTTCGTCAAATATTAAAATTTCATTATCACGATATAGCATCTTTAGAATTTCAGTTCTTTGTTGCATACCAACAGTTATATCTTCAATTTTTTCATCTAAATCTACTGTTAAACCGTATTGTTTCATTAAACGCTCAACTTTAGCTCTAGAATCTTTTTTACTTACGAAACCAGCTTTTGTATCTTCAGCACCTAAAATAATATTGTCAAGCACAGTAAAACACTCAACAAGCTTGAAATGTTGATGAACCATACCTATACCATATTTTGTTGCTTCATTAGGGTCTTTAATATTTACTTCTTCTCCCCTAATATAAATTTGTCCTGAATCTGGAGTATATAAACCAAATAGGACACTCATTAGTGTTGATTTACCAGCACCATTTTCACCTAGTAAAGCTAAAATCTCTCCTTTTTTAAGTTGAAGAGTTATATCATCATTAGCTTTAATCCCAGGGAAATATTTACATATGTTACGCATCTCAATGATGTAATCATTATTTGTCATATGTATAAGGCATACCTTTCTAAAAAATTTTAAAATTAAACAGAATTTTTTTAAAAAGAGCGACATACCATGGAGGTATATCGCTCCTAAAATCTAAAGATTATTATTTGTTAGATTCGTAATTGATTGTAACAGCAGTTAAAGCTTCATCAATTCCTGCCCAGTAATCAGCACTAGAACAATCTCCAGGAACGTCAGCTTTAGGAGTAACTGTACCATCTTTAATCTTGCCTAATAATTCATTATATTGAGCTAATGTGAAGTTAGCAAACTTCCAAGAAGCTTCAGCAGTAGGTAATCCTGTAGCATTATCTTTTGCACCTAAGTTTTGTGCAACGTCAGCTAATTTAGCATCCCATTCGCCATCATAATATTGTTTTAAAACTAATTCTACAGATGCAGTTAAACCTTTAACAGCAGATGTAATAACTCTATCACTTAAATTACTTTGGTCAACGTCTACACCAATGATCTTACCATTAGCAGTTGTCTTAGCAGCTGAAATAACGCTTTGTACCATTGATCCACCACAAGCAAATACTACTTCTGTACCAGCAGTATACCAACCAGAGATTTGAGTTTCTAATTCAGTTGAAGCAGAGAAGCTATCACCAAACTTGAAACTTAAATTAATTTCAACAGCTTTTTCATCAGCTAAAGCTGCATCATTTGCACCTTGGATGAATCCATAAGCAAAACGATTACAAGCAGGGTTAGATCCACCACCACCGAATGTTCCACCTAATTTAGTGTATCCTTCTTTAACAGCAGCATATCCTGCTAAATATCCAGATTCTTGTTCTTTATAAACGATAGCTGTAACGTTATTAAGACCCATTGCCCAACCATCAACGAATACGAATTTAACATCTGGGTTTTCTTTTGCAACAGTTGTAATAGCTACTTCTTGTAAGAATCCAGGTGTAACGATAACTTTAGCACCATTCTTAATAGCTAAACGCATTGCAGCAATACGGTCATCGTTTGTAGCATCAGAACCATTAGCTGGTTGATAGTATTGATAAGAAATACCATTAGCTTCAGCATAGTTTTTAACGCCTTCATAAGTTCCTTGGTTGAATCCACCATCCATTAATAGACCTACGTCTGTAACAACAGCTAATTCATAAGTTTTGCCACCACCACATGCGCAAATTCCGCAAAGGCACAAAACACAAACTAAAGAAAATAAAAAGATAAATACTTTTTTCATATAATTTGTAAAATCCTCCCTAATTATTATGAAAATATCGTGTGACATTCTTGCCCACCATCTAAATTATAACAATTTTAAAAATTAAAGTCAAGTAGTATAAAAATTAAAAACTCATCAAACCTAAAAAATAGTTTAATGAGTTTATTATTTTAATAGAATTTTCTTACATAGTCAGCTTTATGTTCTTTTACTATACCTTCCTTTAGAGGGTATCCAATAATACAACTTCCTACAGGAATATATTTATCATCTAGATTAAATTTAGCTCTCAAAGCTTTTGAATTGGAATTTTTAGGATCTAAAATATCTTTTACGGTATTAATCCAACAAGAGCCTAAGCCTAAACTATTAGCTGCTATAAACATATTTTCTAGTACACATGATCCATCTTTAATAGGTTCATGAGTTTCGCTATCAGCTAAAACAATCAAAATAATCTTAGCACCATAAAAGCAATCTGCACCATTTCGGTATTTCTTGCCTTCTTCTACTAATTCATTTATTAATTCTTTGTTTTTAACAGCTAAAATAATTGGAGATTGTTTATTAATTGCAGTTGGAGCTGAAACACCAGCTTTAATTATTAATTCAAGTTTTTCATCTTCAACTTCTTTATCTAAAAACGCTCTACAACTTGTTCTTGTAAATATACTATTTAGAGTTTGATTCATTCTTTTCTTCCTCTAAAGCCTTCTTTAAATATTCTTTAATTGCTTGAGCTTGTTCAGGTTTAATTGGTTTACAATAATCAGGACTAAATCCTTCTTCAACAATAGCTGTAGCCATTGCAGAGCAACCACTTTTACCACATCCACCACAATTATATCCAGGTAACATTTTATGGATATCTTCAATCTTTGTATCTACTTTAACGTATAATACTTTAGACAAAACTGCAATTAAAACACCAAAAATTAATCCTAAACCAGCAAGTACAGCAACTGCTAATAATACTTGAATTAACATCTTATGCTACCCCCGCAAATCTTGCGATAATCATTGCCATAATACAAGCTGTAAGTAAAGCAATTGGAATACCTTTAAATCCTTTTGGTATAGGTGCAGTTTCTGTTTTTTGTCTTAATACTGAAAAGACATAAATAATAAATAAGAAGCCTAAACCTGAAGCACATGAATAAACAAATGCTTTAAAGAATGTATAAGTACCATCAATAACGATAGTAGATAAACCTAATACTGCACAGTTAGTTGTTATTAAAGGCAAATAAATACCTAATGAACGGTATAAACTTGGTGAGAACTTTTTAATAAACATTTCAATAATTTGAACTAAAGATGCAATTACTAAAATGAAAACAATAGTCTTCATATATGTAAGTTCAAATGGCACTAAAATATAATTATATAATAACCAGCTTACACAAGCTGCAACTGTAATTACAAATGTAACTGCTAAACCCATACCTAAAGCTGAATCTTTAGATTTAGATACACCTAAGAATGGACAAGTACCTAGGAATCTTGACAAGATAACGTTTTGAATTAAAACAGCGGATAAAATCCATGACAAAACTTCCATATCTTACTTATCCTCCTTCTTATTAGATTTTTTTATTTTAATTGTAGCTACAATACCAAATAATAATCCAAGTACTAAATATGCACCAGCAGGTGAAGTAAAGAAACTAGAGAAAATATCAATAGGTTCTTCAGAACCAAATATTTTATTAAAGTTAATTACTAAATCACCCCATATAGTGATCATACCAGTACCTAAGAATTCTCTAATACAAGCAATTAAAGCAAGTATCATTGTATAACCAATACCCATACCAATAGCATCTATTGCGCTATCAAATACGCCATTCTTACTAGCATATGCTTCTGCTCTACCTAAAACTACACAGTTTACAACAATCAAAGAGATAAATAAACCTAAACTTTCAGATAAAGCTGGTAAGAAAGCAGCCATAATCATTTCCACAATAGTTACAAATGCAGCTATAATTACAATAAATACAGGTATTCTAATTTCATCAGGAACTATTTTTCTTACTGAGGAAATAACTATATTTGACATTAATAATACAAAAATGAAAGCAATACCCATACCTAATGCATTCTCAAGTGAGGTAGTAATAGCAAGGGTTGGGCATAAACCTAACATAGAAACAAGAATTGGATTTTCTTTAATTAATCCTTTTAAGAAATTATTCTTAATATCATGTTTCTTTGCAAATGATTCTTTTTCTTTCTTTTCTTCTCTATTTACATTTTCATTCATTATTTTGTACCATTGACATTATTATTATATTCGTTGCATGCACGAATAATAGCATCAATAACTCCTTTTGAAGAATATGTAGCTCCGGTTAATACGTCAGTACTCTTACTATTATGGTTATTACTACTATCACCAACATAAGTACTTACATTAATTCCAACAAATTTATCTAAATACGATTGTTCACCAACTTGTGTACCTATTCCACTAGTTTGATCAGACATACTTACTAATACAACTTTTTTAATTACAGAATCTTCAATAAATGTCATAATAACAATGTCACCAGATTTATATCCTTTACCAGTTGATTTATATGCGTAAATGTTTTTTGTATCAACTGTTAAAGCATAAGCACCATTGACATTCTTCGAATCAAATTCTATTTCTTCCCAATCATTTGATTCATAATATACATTTAATGTATTTGTTATTTTGGCTTTTTCTTGTTCTTCAATACGAGGTAATGTAATATAATTTACTAATGCAAGTAAAGCACCTACAATTAGACCTAAAACACCTAAAAATAATGCGTACTTTAATGGTTTACTCATATTATTTTACCGCCAATCTTAGGATAATAAATGCAAGAATAGCAATTGCTACTAATACATATATACCATATCCTATAATCTTCTTCTTTGTACTATCTTCGACTCTTAATTTTGCAAATCCAATATCAAACATTGGTGTAAACATATTCATGAATAGAATTGATGTACATACACCCTCATTCATATTAGATAAGAATCTTAATACTAAAGTTAATAAAGCAATAAATAAAGCATAAAAGACTTTTGCTTGACCATTTCTTGGTGAAGTAACTGGCTCTGTTACCATGAATACAGATGCATATAATACACCACCATTTAAAATATTAAACAATGCAAAGTCTAAAGTTCCACCGTAACCAATAAATGCCCCTACAATATATGATAATACAAATACACTACCTACAAATATAACAGGCATCTTCCAATCAATTACTTTCTTATATACTAAATATACAAAAGCAACGATACATAAAATACCACTTGTTTCAGCTAATGAACCAGTTCTATAGCCTAAGAATTGATTTAATAATGAACCTTGATTATTAAGTAAATCAGTTAAACTCATTGAACCAGCTAAAACTTCTTTAAAATCTCCTAATGGTGTAGCTGATGATATAGCATCAACAGCTTCTTTTGGATTAAAATATCCACCATTCTTTGTAATTACTCCATAAAAAGCAGTCATTACAAATACATAACCAACTAAAGCTGGGTTAAATAAATTATATCCAAATCCACCAAAAAGCATCTTAGCAACCCATATAGCAAATAATACACCTAGTAATAATACCCATATAGGAGTATTAAGAGGTAAAATCATAGCTAACATCAATCCAGGAATAATTGAATGTGAATCTAAAGATTTTTTGAAAGGATTAACTTTAACTGTTTTATTATTTATTTTTTCTTCTTTAATAAAGAATAAATAATATAAAGCTTCAAATAAATATGCACTACCTCCACCTATTATAATAAATAATAGTGGGTAGATCATAGTAAAGAAATTTGTGTTATATTCAGGATTTTTTTCAATAAATGGTGCAATACCATTTTTAAACCAAGCAAAAAGAATTAATGGGATTAAAGCAATAATGACATCAATCATCATTGTCTTAGTGTTTAATTGTTTGAAATCGGCTCTACGAATATGAGGCCCTTTTTCAAGAATAAACTTCTTAGAACTTGGAGCTTTCTTCTCTATTTTTACGTTTTCTTGCATAATACACCTACTTCTTCATAACAAATGCTTTAGCTCTATTTACAGCATCTGTTAAATCTATTCTAGATGGACAAACATATGAACATAAACCACATTGAATACACTTATTAGGTTTTAATGCTTCTAATAATTTAGTATCTTTTGCGGCATGAACTCTTTTAATTTCTGTAGGAGTTAAGTTCATTGGACAAATAGCAGCACATTTTCCGCATCCCATACATGCTTCTTCTATCTTTTGCTCAATCTTAGGCAAAACTAATACACAACCTAATGCTCTATTAACTGTTAATGTATCAAATGCTACACATGAACCTGTCATTGGTCCACCTGCAATCATCTTCATTTCACACTCTTCTTCTAAGTAACCACCTAAGAATTCAATAACTTCACTTACATTTGTACCTATTTTAACTCTTACGTTTCTTGGATTAACTAAACCATAGCCAGTAAAAGTAACAACTTTTTCAATTAAAGGTTTAGCTTCTTCGATAGCTTCGCATAAAGCATGAGCTGTACTAATATTATTAACAACAGCACCAACTTCTGCAGGTAAAGCCTTATAAGTCTTGTTAGTGACTCTTTGAACGATGTATTTTTCATATCCCGCAGGATATTCATCTTTTAATAAAAATACACTTAGACGATCATCACCTAATTCAATAATAGCTTTATTAATGCTTTCAATAGCAGTTTTTTTGTTTTTCTTAATAGCTATTAATCCTTTTTTAGCACCTACTGCAAGCATTATGTATTGTAGTCCTTTTAGAACTTTAGTTGGATCTTCCACCATAATACGGTAGTCTGCAGTAATAAATGGTTCACATTCAGCGCCATTTAATATAACAACATCCATATCTTGTTTAACATTATATTTTACAAATGTAGGAAAACCACTTCCACCTAAGCCAACAATACCTTTGTCTTTCGCAATTTGAGCTATGTCTTCTTTTGTAATATCTTCTTTTAGCTTAAATTCATTTTCATTCTTTGTTTCTAAATGATCATTTTTGATTTGGATACAGTCAACAAGTTTACCACTGCTATGCCACATTTTTTTATTACAAGAAACTACTTGACCAGATACAGATGAATGAACTGGCAAAGAAAATCTTCCTGTTCTAATAGCAACAACATCACCTACGTTAACATGTGATCCTTCGTTTACTCTTACTTCACAAATTGAGCCACTTTCAATTAAAGGAATATAAACATATTCAGGATCTAAATAATTTATAATTTCTTTAGAATCACTTATATGTTTATTGTCTGAATATGGATCAATATGAATACCATGGATTTTTCTAAACATTTCCATAATCCTCCATTTAATGAATCTATTATAACACATTAAGGCTTATTCTTCAATAAAAAGCAAATTAAAAAACCATTTTCAAAAAATGGTTTTATTCGTTAATTTTATTTATAATTTTACTGCTTTTACTAATATAACCAATATATGTTTCATAATATCTATCTAAAAACGAAAATAGCATAGAATAATTAATATCATTAAAACTATCTTTGATATTTATTAGTTCATCAAGTTTTATATAATACATCTTAATTAAATTTTCTGTTATTGATGTATCAATTAAAGTGTCATTTATACTTATACAATCTTTGCAAATCATGCCACCATTATTAAAAACAAAGCCTTTTAAATTTTTAGTATTACCACATTTAGTGCAATGATTTAAAGTTGGTGCAATACCTAATAAATATAAAGACTTAATATAAAATATTGATGTATAATAATTATAATCATCATTTTTGTTTATTAAATTTAAGATTTCGTCTAAAAAAATATAAAACACTGAAAAATCAGTAAAATGATTAATTAAAGCATAAGTTAGTTCAAATATTTTAAGTACACATTCTAGTTTTGATATATCAAGCCTTATGCTTGTATAATTATCTAAAACCTTTCCACTTTGAAAATAATGTTTATTTTTAGTATAGCTTATTTTTGATAATAAATTAGCATATATATGTGAATGCCCATTAATTTTATTTGCGCCTTTTACTTCAATACTATCTAAACCATTTTTAGTAACTAAATAGATTATTTTGGAATTTTCTTTATAATTAATAGTTTTAATTATAATTCCTTCAAGCGTTTCTTGGTTGTTCATCTATTTATAACCTAATCTACTAAGACTAGATTTGTTATCTCTCCAGCCTTTATCTACTTTTACAAAAAGTTCTAAATATACTTTACATCCAAGTAGCATTTGAATATCTTTTCTAGCTAATGTACCTATTTGCTTTATCATTGAACCTTTTGCACCTATAATAATTTTCTTTTGCGAATCTCTATCAACATATATAGTAGCATAAATATTCATTATTTCGTTTTCATATTGCATTTGATCTATTCCCACAGCTACAGAATGAGGAATTTCTTCTTTAGTTAACAAAAATATCTTTTCTCTAATTAGCTCTGAAGAAATAAATCTTTCGACGCTGTCAGTTATTTGATTTTCATCATAATATTTAGGCCCTTCAGGCAAAACATTACTAATATTATCAATAAGTAATGCTACATTATCACCTGTAAGAGAACTTATATAATTAACTGAATCAAATTTGAATGCCTCTAAAAACTTTCTTTCATTTTCTTTGAACTCTTCTTCTTTAGATGGTTCAATTAAATCCATTTTATTGAAAACTAAAATAATTGGTGTTTCTACTTCACTTAAAATATGAATCAAATATTGATCTCCACCACCAAATTCAGCCGTTGCATCAACAACCCAAACTACAGCATCAGATTCTTTTAAAGAATTTAATGATTGTTTATTCATGAATTCACCTAATCCATTTTTAGGTTTATGAATGCCTGGGGTATCAATAAATACTATTTGTTCTTTTTCACTAGTATAAATACCTTTAATTGAGTTTCTAGTTGTTTGTGCTGTAGGGCTAATAATTGATAAATGCGTACCTAATACATGATTTAAAAATGTACTTTTCCCAACATTAGGTCTACCTAATAGTGTTACAAATCCTGATTTATACATATTACTCCATATCGTTTGCATTAAATGAATAAGGTATTAATTCATTTACAGTAGTTTCTATAATATCGCCCTTTAAATTAGTTAATATAACTGGAGTATTTAATTCCATTAATTCACTCATAACTTGTCTACATGCACCACAAGGAGAGCAAGGTCTATCAGTATCAGCGATAACCATTAGCATTTTAATGTTTTCTTTAGTATAGCCTTCCATATAAGTTCTAAATAATGTGTTTCTTTCAGCACAATTACATAAACCATATGAAGAATTTTCAATATTAAAGCCTCTAATTATTTTGCCATTATCTAATAATAAGCTTGCACCTACTTTGAAGTTAGAATATGGTGTATATGCCATCTCTCTTGCTTTGATTGCTGCATTATATAATTCAATATATTCTTTTTTCATACTAATTCCTTTTGTAAATAGTTTTATCTAAGATTTCATCTTGTAATTCAAACATGATTTTTTCATCTTCTTTTGTCATATGGTCATAGCCATTTATATGAAGTAGGCCATGACATAATAAAAATGCAAATTCTCTTTCGTTAGAATGCCCAAACTCACTTGCTTGTTCATATACTTTATCAATACATATAAAAATCTCTCCAAGATATTCATCGTCTGAATATTCATATTGAGTTTCCTCAAAAGATATAACATCTGTTGGCTTATCTAAATGACGATATTCTAAATTAATTTTATGAATTTCTTCTAAATTAACTAATATTAAGCTCATTTCTTTATTAAGATTAAACTTTTCATCAAAAGCTTTAATTACGTCATCTATTATTTTATTATAGTCAAATGGAATATCTCCATAATTATTTATAAGATTAATATTCATAAATTAATTATCTTTATTTTCATACCTTTCAATTATTTTATATACGATAGGATTACGCATTACATCATTCTTTTCAAATTCAATGAATTTAATTCCGTTTATACCTTTTAATATCCTACTAGCTTCAATTAAACCAGATTGATTCTTATTTAGTAAGTCAATTTGTGTCATATCACCAGTAATAATCATTTTACTATTAAAGCCTAAACGAGTTAAAAACATCTTCATTTGTGGTAAAGTAGTATTTTGAGCTTCATCTAAGATTATCATTGAATTATCTAATGTTCTACCACGCATATATGCAAGTGGCGCAATTTCAACGATTCCTTTCTCAATCATTTTTTCCACATTTTCTTTTCCAAAGCAATCCTCTAAAGAATCATACAAAGGTATTAGGTATGGATCTACTTTTTCTTTTAAATCACCAGGTAAGAAGCCTAGTTTTTCACCAGCCTCTACTGCTGGCCTTACTAAAACTATCTTTCGTATCTTTTGCTTCTTTAATAATTGAGATGCATAAAGTACCGCAATATAAGTTTTACCAGTACCAGCTGGTCCAATGCCAAATACTATATCATTTTCATTCAAAGCTTTTAAATATAATGATTGATTTAAAGTTTTAGGATATATTGCTTTACCATTATTTAAAGTAGCTATTATTTCTTTCTTTAAATATACATTAGATAATTCATCTACTGTATTATTTATAATGCTCTTATAGATATTAATATAATCAATTTGTGTTAAGGATATAGATGCATTTAATAGCTTCTCTATCACCTCAAAAAACTTAGTTACATTTTCATTATCTAAATCTTCTGGTATATAAACATTACATTGATTTAATATAATAGGAAAAGAGAATAAATCTTGAATAGTATTAATATTAACACAATTAGGTCCTATTATCTTTGATTCATTAAATTCATTATTTAGTTTATAAATTATTTTGCTTTTTTCTATTAATTCCATATTAACAGTCGAGTAGACAACTTATCGTCTACGCTCCTCCCTTCATTTTATATTGTTTTAAAATATCATAATGTGAGTAAGCGTCTACTGTTGCCCCTCACAGAACCGTACGTGCCCTATTAAGGCATACGGCTCTTCATAGCATT
>JAZLLM010000040.1:0-13128 GCA_045598145.1 Bacilli bacterium
AATTCTTTCTCTTTAACATATTCAGGTATGTCTGATTGGTATAAAGATAAATATACTGAAACAGAAAATGAATATTTTAGAAGTGTGACAAATAGTAATGGTATAAGTGTTCGTACTAATAGTGTAAATAATGGTACGGAATATGCAATGGGTATTTTTATTCCATTTGATGTTTCTATTCCTCATTTAGATTCATATGGTTTTTATAATGATGCTTATATTAGTTTTGAGTTAAATTATGTTAAACCTGAGGCTTATGGTCAATCTATGGGTGAAACTTATCCATCTTATAATGTTGTTTTATTTAAATATGATTCTAATTCTAATCCTTTTAATAATCTATCATTTTCTAATAGCAATAATGGAACAGGGTTTTATGGATGGGATGTTGATGCATTATATAATGATGAAGAATATACAAATACAAACGGTCTTGTTTCTAAAATGCTAATCTCTAGTGTCAAAGATTTAAATTTCTTATTTTCTCACAAACTTGGCAATATTGAAAATGTTGGTGATAAAAAGAATGAAAGTATTGATAATGAATTAATAAGTAGTTATGGACTATATATATATTCTCCAAAAACAGCAAGCAATGCTTTAAACTTTGATTTAAATATTTCTTTAAAATACAAAACAAGCGGTGCATATGAAGCATATAATAAAGATACTTCTACATATTATCCAACATTATCATCAGCAATTAGTGAAAGTGATAGTACACACAATAATATAAGTATTGTTCGTTCTTTATCTGATTATGATGATTTAACAATTGACAAAGATGTAAATTTAAGCTTTGATAATAGTGAATCTGGTTCAATTACTTTCGCTGAAAATAAAAAGTTAACTATAAGTGAGGGAGCTAATGTTACTATTAAGGGCGGTTCAATAATTGGTGATGCAACTGAAGTTGTAGCTTGTTACGGTAACTTAAGTGTTTTATTTAATACTATCAAAAATAATAATGTAGCAACAAATTCTTGTGCACTTCATAATTACGAGACTGGTCATATTGATTTTAGCGGTCAAGTAGATGGTAGTATTGGTATTTTAAATGAAGGTACAGGTTGTATTTATCATAATGACGAAATATATAATTATGAAACTTCTTACATAGGAGAAAAAACTGCTTTATATATTGAAAAAGGACATGTTAGTTTAATTCAAGATGTTAGTTTTACAACTGTTTCAATTAACGTAGATAATGATGCATATTTAAGTGCTTATGCTGAAGGGTATGGTACTGAATTACATGATAAGTATTATCGTGGTGATTTAGCACCAGTTGTAACAGTTACTTGCTATGGCAAAAATTTAACAAAAGATAAAAGGATAGTTCGTGATATAGAAAACAGTGGTTATGTATTTAATAACAAAGATAGATTTGAATTAGTATCTGCTGAATTTAATAGTTCAGTTGTCGAAGAAAAACTTTATGAAGCTGAATATGGTTTATATTATAAAACATTAGAAGGAAAAATATATGAACTAACACCTGAAGATGATTATAGTGATATAGTTAAAATTAGCAATAGTAATTTACAAGCCACATGTGATTTTAATATGACTATTGAACCTAAATATGGTTACACATATCCAATTACTATTGATGGTGAATGGAGTAATAGTGAAGAATATCATTTAACTATTAATTCAGCATCAGATAAAGTTTCTATAGATCCTTATAAAGTATATGGTGATTTCACATATTCAATAACAGCTACTATTATAGAGGTTCCAATTAATTATCACACTGATGAATCAACAACACATTCAAATCCATCAACTTTTAATATTAATGATGCTGATTTTGACCTTTTGGATGCTACAAAAGAAGGTTATATATTTGCTGGTTGGTTTACAGATTCTAACTTTTATAACGAAATAACTAAAATTATTACTGATTATGAAGTAGATAAAGATGGCAAAGTTGTAGGACTAAATTTATATCCTCGTTTTGTAAAAGAAAGTGTTTATGATTTTCTTAATATTCAAACTAGATCTTCATTAAAATTTGAATATAACACACCGATAACAAAAGAAATAGAACAATATTTTGGAAATAATAAAGATATTGTATCTACAAATTCCGAAGTGGATTATATTTCATATAATTATAATAATTATAATGAAGGTGGACCTCGTATGCATTCATTTGCTAATAGCTATGGAGGTGTTGATTGGTATAAGAACTCAGCTTTTATCATATCTTGTAATGATAACTGGACAATAAAGAAAGTAATTATCGATTATTATGATGATAATTCACATCTTATATCTGGTTATGAATTGATGGCAGAATATGGAGAATATGGTGAATTTGATTACAATAATCTTGGTACTCCTTTAGATACAATAATTACTTGTACTAGTATTAATGGTTACGTTGATATCATTGAATTAGATGAATCTAATGTTACTAGACTTTCTATGATTAATAAAACTGATAGAGTATGGATTTATGGATTTACTATTGAATTAGAAAAACAATATGAAATAACAAATCCATCTATTAGATTTGGTGTTGATGGAATAAATGATTTTGATTCTACTTTATATGAAAGTATTTTAAGTGATTATGAATCTAGTGAAATTAAGTTTGGAGTTGCTATTAATAAAGGAGCTACATTCAATCCTGAAAAAGCTAAAAAAATTGATACTAAAGTTGACGTAGATGATATAGGTGATAAGACATTTGCTTTGTTATTATCAAATGTTACTGAATTTGATCAATTATTATCAGCTAGCGCATATGTATGTATTGATGATGTATATTATTTTGCAAAACATACAACATACTCTATTAATACAATTGCAGAGAAATATCTTGAATTGTATGAAGATGATATTAATATGGCAAGATATATTAATGTATTGAGTTATTTAAAAAATGCAAAATATTATGATGTACAAGGAGATTAATAATGAAAAAAAAATACATTAATCCAATTATTAATATTATTAATTTTGATATAGATATTGATTGTGATATCTTTGGTTCTAGTGAGTATGGAGATACCGAAGTTGATTATGAAGATTTAGAAGATGAATTAAATGATGAATAGTATTTAAACTAAATATGGTGACTAAAAAATCACCTTTAAATTGATAGATATTATGTCTATCAATTTTTTTAATAAATATTATGTTTTTAATTGAAAAAAGAAAATATTAATATTACAATATATATGAATATGTAAAAATTTGGAGTAGATATGAAACAAACTTATTTAACACTTAATATAATCTCTAATGAAACAAACATCTCAATTACGGCCCTTTATATTTCTAATGTGGCAACATCTTTGGGAATAAATGAACGTAAATCTAGATTCTTATGCTTTGTTGTCGAAGCAGTACTTGATATGAGAATAAGTCAAATAGGAAAAAAGAATCCTTTTATTGAAATTGAAGTACTAAAAGAATTTGACGATATTGTAATTTCAATTAAAGATAAAGGTTTACCTTATGTTTTGTCAGAAAATCAAAGACGTATTTTGTCTAATGGTTTCGTATATCGATATGAATTATCTCAATTAGGTTCAGAAGGTCAAAGGTTATCTTTTTATTTAAAACCAGACCTAGATGATTCCTATAAACTTCCAGAAATAATTAGTGAAGAATTGTTGGATAATAATTTTACTTTTCTTAAGACTGATGAGACTGATGAACAAATCAATGAAGCTATTAAATGTATTTACAGTACATATGGATATGATTACATTCATGAATCAATTTATAAAATTGATTATTTCCGTTCTTTACTTCAAGAGAAAACATTTATCTCTACTTTAGCAAAAAATGAACATAATCAATATTTGGGACATGTTGGATTAACAGAAAATAAATACTTTCCTGGATTGTTTGAACTTGGTAATCTTGTGACAAAACCCTTTGCAAGAGGTAATAGCATTGCCAATCGATTAACAAACTATATTTTAAAATGCGCTGATGATTTTAGTACTATTCAAGGTTGTTTCGCTGAATGTGTTTTATTCCATAGAGGTTCACAAAGAATATCAAATGAGTGTGGTTTTACACCTCTTGGTTTTGTTTTTCATGCTTTACCACCTCATATGGCAGAAGAAGTATATCGTGATGGCAATCGTCGTCTAGATTTTGCTTTAAATATTTCAATGAAAAATCATGATAAGTTACATAATCTTTATTTACCAAATGATGTAAAGGATTATGTATTAAATATTTTCGAAAAAGAAAATGTTAAGTATGAATTATCAAGTGATATAAATGAATCAGTTAATTCTAAAATAAATACTAGTATCAATAATTATACTAAAGCTTCTACTATAATTATTGATGAATCTTCAAATGATATTGAGATGAAAATCAAAGATATTTTAAATGGAAGCGAAGTAAAAGATTCTGAAGTTGTATATTGTTATTTAAACATTAATCATTTTGGTTGTATTAATTGCTACAATGTTTTAAGAAGTTTAGGATTTATTTTTACTGGTCTTTTCCCTGGCAGTAATAGAGGAGATTATTTATTGTTAGAGCATTTATTAGATAAACCTTTGGAATATAATAAATTATTATTAGAACCAAATTTTGAATTGTTATTACAAGATATATTAAAGATTAATAAAATTATTTAGATTATTAGTAAAAGTAATATATTCTATATCATTTTGACAGTAAAATTTTAAGTTTTATTTAATAAAACAAAAAAACATTTAAATAACACTTGCGTTTGATTGTTTTTAATGATATAATGATAATGTAAAAGTGTAAATAGCAAACTTATGGAAACATAAGGACGCAAAACTATAGGGCCTAAAGAGGTAGCCAGTTGCCACAAATATTTGGCAAACTTATCGAAAGGTGAGGACGCAAAGCTAAAGGGCCTTTAATATAATAATATGATAAGGTAGCCAGTTGCATCGATTTAATGATCAACTGGCTTTTTATGTTTTTAGGAAAGGAGGAGCAAGTATGAAGTTATTTAATAATAATATTAATTCAGAAGATAAAAGAGAATTACGCAGAACTGTTAGAAAACTTTGCGCATCTTTTGCTATACTTGTAATTGTAATAATTTCAGGACTTGGTCTTGCTTTCAGCTGGTTTTCTAGTAATAGATCTGTAAATAATGGCAATCTAGAGATGTCTATTGAAACTGTTGGTAATTTAATTATTTCTGATAGTATTACTGAAATCCAAAAAACAAGTATTACCTCAATTAATTCAGGTAAACCTTTCTCAATTGAAGCAGAAAGTAATGATACAAGATATTATGCTTGTACACATGATAGTGATTATGACACTTATTCTACAGGTCTTAAATATGTTAATAATACATCAGTTATTTCTGTAGATAGTGGAATTTCAACTATTCCTCTAACTTATGATGAAGCAGAAAATATTGAAGATGGAAAACAATATTATGTTGATTATACTGTTTATGTTGCATCATTTGATACTTCATTAGAAAATGCAACTTTAAAAATTATGATTAGTTATGCATATCATATGGTAAATGACGAACAAGTTTTAATTACTGAAGGTAGTTTAATGGCAACTTCAATTGATGTATTTAATGGTGAAGCTAGCGGTACTAATTATGTTGGTACACTAAATGTTGCTGGTTCAGATATTAATTATAATGATAATCCAACTACTTATGATGCAACTAAAACTATGACTGAACTTTATTTAGTTGGTTCAGATTCATCTACAGGAACAATTCCTCATAACACAAATGGTTATTTAACATATACATTACGTATGTATTTTGATGGTGCTTTATTAAGTGCTGCTGATCAAGCATATATTTATACTTCAAATTTAGATACATCAAAAATTACTTTAGGTGTAAAATTTATTGCAACTACAACTGATTTAGATTAAAATATTATTATAAAGAAGTAAAGGAGGGCAAACGCATGAAAATTAATAATGGTTTATTAAAAAGTAATTCGAAAATAATTCGTGTGCTTGTTTTTTCTTTATGCTCTATTGCTGTACTTTTAATGATTGGTATTCCTACTTATGCTTGGGTATCAAGAAACCTTGAAGTAAAAAAAGAAGCAGAAATGCAACTTGAAAATTCAATGGTTTTAGCTGAGAAGTTTACAGCTTATAAATATGATGATGACTTAAAAATGGGTAAATTAGTAACAAACAATGATGTTACTTTACCTTTATATGACTCAGTATTCATTGAAAAAAATATAAATAATATTATTATATATCGTGCTCCTGTATTTGGACAAGCAATAAACGAAGGTCAAGATTTTGATTTATCAATAGTTATTGTTAATCATAGAACAATTACAGGTATAGCTGATAATAATTATTTAGATGGCACAAAATCAGGATTTGATGATGGAAATACTGCAATTGCTGACTATATTTCTAATGTTTGTTATATAAAAACAGCAATAATTCCTGAGCTAGATGAAATAGATGATTCTACAGACGAAGGAGCAAATGAAATTTATAATGGTGCTCATGCATATTTTAGTGATGATGATAATGATGTTTTAAGACAAACATTTGTAAAACATGAAGATGATACAATCACTAAAGACGCCCAATTAAATTTCACATTAAGTGATTATACTCCTACTGATGGGATAATATATTTATATATTGAAATAGGTTATGATGCATCTTTAGTTAAAGAATTTGCAAATAGTAGAGAATTTGTATTAGACTTATCTAAGGAATCAGAGATTGTTTCAATAGAAAGCGATCTTGCTAGTTTTGAACTATCAATCGCTGAGAGAGGATAAGACTATGAAAAAGAATTTTAAATTAATTATTTTTTCAGTTGCGCTTTTCTTATTAACAATTGTATCTTCAGCAGTTTATGCATGGCTTGCAGGTTCAGGATCTATTCCTTGTGACCTTGTAGATGGTAGTATTATTACTCAATATTTTCATTGTGGTGATGGCTCAAAAGATAATCCTTTCGTAATTACTAGACCAGTTCATTATTATAACATGGTTTATCTTCAACAACGTTTGGAAGGATTTGCTGAAAGTGGATACTATTTCCAATTAGGTTATGATTTCAATACTGATGGAAATTATGAATTTTATAATTATGATGATGATGGAATATTATTAAGTGGTTATTCTACTTCACTAAATATGAATATCTATAATGATGATAGAACAGGATTAGGAGCTCTTTTACCTATTGGTACATCTTCAGTTCCTTTTACAGGTACATTAGAGGGAAATGGTTTAGAGGTAATTAATCTTCATATTCAAACTACTGAAACAATTGCTGGTGTTACTTATGGTACATGTGATGTTGGTATTTTTGGATATTTAACAGGCTCTGCACATATTAGAAATGTATATTTTTCTAATGTTGATATTGATTTAACTGGAGCTGATTGTGAATATGCATGTGCTGGTAGTGATAAATATCACGACTCAGATAGTGATGGTGTTCAAGATTTAGTATTTGCTGGATATTTAGTTGGTCATGTAAAAACAGCAACTGATATTGATGGAATATATTTGAACAATGTTACTATCAAAGGTGGTACAAAAGCTAATAGTAACTTTGGTTATTTTGGATGTGTAGAAGATGAAGAATCTGGAGCAATGGTTCCTTCATTAGGCCAAGCAATTGCAACACAAAGAACTAGTGGTGAAGCTGGAGGCTTTGGTGGAAGCTTAGACATGAAAGCTCTATATACAAGAATATCTACTGTTTTAGGTTCTAATACTTATGGAAGGGTTAGAACTTATCCAACAACTGAAAACATTATTGCACCAGCTACAAGTAATGATGTTCCTGAAGTTATTGAGGAATCACAATCAGGTAATATGACTAATGATAATGGAAATGTATATAGGTGGTCAACAGCAACTGCAGGTACTTATATCGGATCAACAAGTGGTAGTTATACATATTTATATAGCTTGACTGAAGAACAAACAACTGCAACAACAACATATACTAAAACAGGTGAAATGGTCGATGCATATTTAATATCTTATAATGGTAATTACATTAATAGAGATGGTAATAGCATTTCGAATACTAATGTAAAAGAAAATAGTGCTGCAAAATTTATTAAAGATGATAATAATCATTATTATACCTATGTAAACAATAGTATTTATTATTTGCAAAATAATAATGGTGTAGTAACATTATTATCTAGTAATGCAACTGGCGCTAAAACTGTATGGAATGTGAATACTGATGGAGCTTTTTATACTACATCAGGTGGTAGAAATTATTATTTAGTTTATCAATCTAAAAAATGGATTTTAACTCCATATACAGAAGGCTATCTAATTTCCGATGATAAAGGAAACTACCTAACTGGTAATTTAGATGGAATTGGTTTTACAACAGATGGTAATAATGCGGTAAATTGGCAAATTACTTCTAATGGTAATGAATATCAAATATTTACACCAATTGATGGTACTAATTATTATTTGTCATTTGATGCAAATACTGCGAATAAGCTTTCATTAAAGAATTCATCAGCAACTTGGAATATGGAAACAGTTTCAGGTAAAGATACATTTTATATTATGGTTAATGGTTTAAAATATAGCTTAATATTTGATGGTGGTTGGAAAGCTAAAAATTTAGATGAACAAAATATATATAGTGGTGAAAATTATTTGGTTGCAAGCACAAGTGGTGTAAGTAACACTATAGCAACCTCTAATGCAACAGGTTGGGTTTTTTCTAATCCAAGTGGTAGTACTACACAAATATATACAATGATTGGTAACTCAAAATATTATTTAACAGTTACAAATGGTGCATTAACTGTAAATACTAATTCAATATCATGGAATCATACAGGTGATTCTTATTATTTGAATGTTGACGGAACTAGTTATTATTTAGGTTTTGATGGTGTGTGGTGTGCTAAACCATTAAATTATTATGTTATTAGTAGTGGTACTAATTATTTACAAATAAGTGGGAATAATATGAATAATACCACTAATATCGATAATGCAACACGTTTTTATTTCACTAATGGTGGAGATAATCCAAGTGGTAACATATATTATTTTGAAAATAACCAAATGCATTATGTAGGTATTGCAAATGCAAGTTTCTCAAATTCTACAAAAACAACTTGGGTAAATGATGGAACACGTTTAAAAGCTAATAATTCTGAACATTTTATTTGTTATAGTGGAAATCGTTGGCAAATTTTACTTAGAGATTATGAGTATATCATAAGTGATGGAAATGGACATTATCTAAATGCTAATGCAAATTATAATGGATTAGCTGTTGGAGATAGCGAAGATACGGCTACAAGATGGACATTTAGTAATACTACAAATCCTGCTAAGCCATCAGGAGAAATTACTATAACAAATGGTAATAATACATATTATATTAGGTATGAATATAGTGCTGGCGTATGTGGCGGAAATGCTTCTTATGATTTATTGTTAAGTACTGCAACAAGTACAAATAATGCCACAAATCAATGGACAAATACAAATTCTAATGGATTACAAGCTACAGCTGGTGGTAATGCAAGAAGTATCCATTTAAACGGAAATTCTTGGGAATTAAGCACTACAGCAACAAGCTTTACTTTTGAATCTTATAGAGACATTAGTGATATAATTACTGAAACTTCATCAAGTACGACTGAAGCCCCTACAATTAGCACTGGTAAAAGTAGTAATAGTAGTGCACAAGAAGTAGTTATATCTGAACCTATTCCTATTGATTTAGAAATCGATTTTGAAGATACCGAAGAACAATTATATGAAATTTTAGAATCAGGTAAGCTTTATAGAAGAGGTACGTATATTCCTATTAGAGTAGCAGTTCAAGGTGATTCAGATTATAATAGTGATTTAAGATACGCGGTTTCTAATAGAAATACTGGATATATTATCGGTGGTACATATTCAGATGCTTCTAATAGTGGTCAAGGAGATATTCGTGTATCCGGTTATGAAATAAGTAATATAAGTAATTCATGGAATAATAATAGTAAAACGTTTAGTAATATTTATACATTTAATGGTGGTAATTCAGCTGTTACAATTTCAGAGGATGATTATTTACAATTAGCTTTAGTTAAAGAAAAATTTGCAAATATATTAAAAGGCGATAATTCTAATGTATATGGCTTACATTTTATGGATTCTTTAATTAGTACTGATTATATCATTAAAGCTGAAGCTGCAAATATATTAGGTAAAACTTATATTAATTATGATTTGCCTGAAAGTTCAATTGACTTTAATTTGCTAGAAAATGGTTATATCACATTTATGGCAGGAGACTATTATAGCGGAAATAATTCATTTTTCTCTTTACATCAAGTATTTAGAGACGCTAATAACGAGATAACTGATATAAAAGAAATACAATATGTATATATTGATAAAGATGAAAACCCATTAATACCTTGTGTTTATAAATATAAGGATAATACATATTCTGATTCTAATTATAATGATAGTAATATAACTACTAATTATAAATTAGCATTTAATACAGATTGGATTACTAACCCAACTAATGGAACTACATTTAATAATAAAAGGATTTATTACTTCCAAATTCCTGCTATTGCTGGTGAATATGCTTTAGGTTCAGTAAGCGGTAGAACTGGTGGATATTTATTATATCTAGATATCGGTTCAAATGGTGGTGCTGTATTAGATTCTATGGTAAGTAGTGAAGGAAATGATGTTACAGATGCATTCAATGTTGATTTTAGAAGTGTAGGAGATTCAACTACTTCTGATCATTCAATATTACAATTCTCATTAACTTTCCCAGAAAGGGTTGATCCTGCTAAATTTGATATTAATGTTACTTTTGATTCAACTGATGATGGTGATGGTCTTTGCAATAAAGGATGTTATACTATAACAGTAACTAATAAAACAAATACTGATGCTACTTTGTATGTATTATTGGTTGATGATGACGATGATCTGACTAATGATTTTGAATATGCATATAAAATAATATATTCTAATAGTAATAAAACTGAAGAAATACTTACAAGAAAAGCAGGACAGGTTAGTATTGATTATTGGAAGACTATAGCAGGATTTGTTATACCTACATCTGAAGATGCATATGAGACATCATATAGTCCTGGAACCGGTGAATAAGATGACAAAAGAAACACTTTTATTCTTATTACTCGGAACAGCGTTAATGATTGTAGTTATGCTAATAATAAGAAAAGATTATGAGATTCCTTTATATAAAGGTTTAATTGGTTCAATCTTACTTACTTTTATAGGTGTATTAAGTGTTAAATTGATGTATTTTATTGAGAACGGAGACTTTTCAGGTTTATCTTTCTTTGGTGCTGTTTTGTTTATTCCAATTTTAGCTATTCCTATCTCTGTAGTTTTAAATATAAAATATCAAGATTATATTGATATATGCGCTCCTAGTGTTGCAATAATGCTTTCAGCGATGAAAATCAATTGTTTAAGAAGTGGATGCTGTATAGGTAAAGTGTTATATACAAATGAGTTTGGAGCTACTATTAGATTTCCAAGTCAAATCTTTGAAATGATAGTTGCTTTTCTAATTTGTGTATTACTAATTTATGCATCTAAAAAGAAAATCTACAAAACTAAATTATATCCTGCATTTATGATTTTATATGGTGCAACTAGATTTGTTTTAAATATTTTTAGAGAAACTGATGATTTCTGGTTTGGACTAGGAATTGGTAATATGTGGGCTATAGTATCTGTTATATTAGGTTTTGTATGGATTTTTGTTTTATATAAAATAAATAATAAAACAAAAGAAATTATAAGTGAGTAATAATTTGCTCACTTATTTTTTATTGAATATTATTATTATAAATGGTATAATAAATACCGATGGAGGAATACTTATGAAATTTGAATTAAAATTTAACGTTAAAAGCATTTGCTTATTAGCTGCTGCTTTATTTGGCCTTATTGCATTTTTTATGATGTTTGCACCTCAACTTGCTATTAATCTAATTGGAAAAAATGCAATTGAAAATACAACAGTTTATTTTGGTGGTGATTATGGTAAAGGAGCATTCTTAGGTTTCTTAGGTTATATCTTAGTATTTTTAGCATTTGCAGTTGCTGCATTAGCTGCATTATTCAAGATTGAAAAGCTTGATACTAAAGTATTAACTTTTGTTGCTGCTGGTTTATTCTTATTAGCATTTATATTCATTATGCTTACTAAAGCTGTTTATGCAGGTGCTAATAATATTGACGGAAGTGGTTTATCAATGTTAGGAGGAAATGTTTGCGGTTGGTTATTTGCAATGATTGCTTTCTTTGCATGTGATGCTGCTATCGCAAGTGATTTTCTTAAATTATCAAAGAAATAAAAAAATAGGTATTTTAACCATTAATATTAGTGGTAAAATACCTTTTTAATATATATTTAGAGAGTCAGCAATATAATGATAATGATTTGTTATTTTAAATATAAATAATATGTATTAATTAAACTTTCTAAACATATATTTTAGCTATATTATGCAATATATTAAATAATATTCATAAAAATAAAATATAAAGGCGATTTAATTTGAGTGATTTAGATTTATAATATAAAAAGTTTAAAGGTAATTTAAAATAAGTGGGGTGTCTTATAAATCACCTTTAAAATAAGTGGGGGTCAAAATGTAATGCTATGTAATGCTATTATAAAAGTAGACACATAGAGGGTAAATGTATACACTATATAATAAGTAGTTAGACATGTATATAAGCACAACCCCTAGGGGTTGGCGCACTTTTTCCAGTGGTGTTAAGTGTTAAGGATATAATTAATCTACCGAATTAAGTAATTTTATGGTATCATATTCCATGTAGACCTCCTTTATATAAGTGTGACAACTAATTATATTATGAGGTCTATTTTTATGTCAAAATAGGGCTATATAAAATGGGGGTCGACCTCCAATAATTTATAGATGTTCAAAACCCCCCAAACAAATTTAAATACTCGTTTTAAATAAACAAAAGGAATAAATTGTTATAAGTCAATATTAAATATACCAAAAAAGTGCACTAGTCAACATAAAGTAGACACTTTTATTAACTAGAGGGGTAAAACAGTTCAGTGAACTGTTTCGGCGTTAAATAATTTAACGCATATGATGGTCTCTCATC
>JAZLLM010000041.1:0-7371 GCA_045598145.1 Bacilli bacterium
AGATCCAATTAGATATGTTCTTGATACAACAGAAATGAAATATGAAACAGCAAAAATGTTTAATGCAATTAAGTATGGAGGAATGTAAAATGTTAAAGATTAACAAAGTAGGACTTACCTACAAAATTAAAACGCTATCAACAAAGGTTTTAATTATATAATTATATTATTTTGCTTTATAAAACATTCTTCCATCTAACGGGAAGATCTTTTGAGTAAATTCTCCGTTATTAATTCCTTCATATGCCTTATCCAATATAAGCATTTTTGAATCAAGTGAATCTACGATAGATAATAACAATGCTTCTCTTGTTAATGGCAAAACAGGTGATCCAAATTCCATTTGGCCATGATGAGATAAAATCATATGCTCAAGTAAAGTTGGTATTTCACTATTAATATTTAATTCATGGCTAGCTTCTCTAATTTCACTATCCATAATAGAAATATGTCCAAGAAGCTTACCTTCAGTTGAATATTTAAAGATTGCCTTTCCTTCAAGTTCAGTTAGTTTTCCTATATCGTGAAGTAATGAAGCGGTTATTAATAAATCACGGTTAATATCATTATAGAAAGATGCTAAATAATCACATATTTCTGCAATACAAACAGAATGATATATAAGCCCACTAGAAAAATCGTGGTGAACGGACACTGCTGCAGGAGCTTCATATAATCTATCTTTGTGTTTATTAATAAAGTAATCTAATAATGCTTTACAGTCATTTTCTTTAACTGAATCCACCATTTTGTTAAAACGAGCAACAATCTCTTCTTTAGGAATTGGAGGAGCTTTAACAAAACGTGTTACATCTATTTCTTCTTCATTTAATAATTTTCCAGAAAGAATCTTTAATTGAAGATTTTCTTTATATTTAATAACATCAATTTCTAACTCAACAATGTTTCCAGCAACAAAAGTTACATCATCTAAAGATGTAGTATCCCATTTCTTGCCATTTATTTGGCCGCTAGAGTCACGAACTTCAATATTTAAGTAAGTTGCACCACTTGCATTCACTCCGCGGCTTACAGAGCCTATTAATGCTTGAATAAGGCAATGCTCTCCTTCGAATAAATCTTTAATTAATACCATTTGAGGTTACCTCCTTAGTAGTTTTATTTCTTGGATGATATGTAATTGTTACAATACATGCAATAAAAAGTGGAATAATAAATGTTAAACTTCTCCAAAGAAGTAAAGATGCACGAGCTATATCTTCACTTGCATAAAACTTAGGGCCTGTGGAAGGATAGAAAAGTTGTAAGAAGAACATTTCAGAAAGTACTGCATTTCCTGGAAGAGGAATAATACAAGTTATCATTTGATGGAAATTAGATAATAATACTGAATCAAAAAATGATGCATTTGGAGAAGTATTATTTAAAGAAAGACCACAAATATATGGAATGCTATAAGAAATAGTAATATAACCAATCATTAAAAGAACTGTTAATATTAATGTCTTATAGTGAGTTAAGAGACTTCTTAAATTACCTCTAAAAGAAGTGACACTTTCTTCAAGTTTGTATCTTGCTTTATCAATATCTTTAACAATACGAATAAAGCAAAGGAATCTTAAAACATATTTACTGATGAAGTTGTAAAATCTTTTAGAAAAAGATAATAAGAAAATAATTCCTATAACTCCAAGATTAAAAATGAACCCAATAGTAATTAATATCCATAACGGAATATAAACGCTACTAGAAGAAGTAAAAGAAATTGGAATAGAACCAATTTGACCAATTAAATCTCTTTTAACAATGATGGTAATAATGTTGTATGTAATTAAAGCAATTTGGTAACAAATTGAATACATTGCAATAATGGATAATGCATTGCTAACAGAAACTTTTTGTTTTCTGAAAGTAAAAACTTCCATTAAATGTCCTCCAACACCAACTGGAGTAACCATTCTATATAATGTTCCAACTTGATCAATGACTACACTACGATGAAATTTATAATTAGAAACATACATTCTAGTTAATAAAAAATTTGATAATGATCTAAACAAAATACATCCAGCAATAATACCTACAATTAAAAATATGTATCCAATTTTAGCTTGTCCTAATGTTTCAATTACTAACTTATAGTTATTTCTACAAGTTAAATAAAGTGCTAAAAATGTAAGTCCTAAGACTATAAGAGTGTAAATAATATATTTAATAATTTGGTTTTTTAGTGAATACGTCTTCACTACATTTGTGTTATCCATCAATTTATTATTGTATATCATAAAGATATATTTACAAAAATACTTTTGGTGGAACACTAAAAATTAAAGATAAGTAATCGATTTTAGATTTTGTAACAAATGTATTTACAGACTTAATTATATAGACTACAATTGTAGTCATAGGAGGTATAAATATGAGTGTTTTATCTATTAGAATGTCGGAAGCTGAATATAAATTATTAGAAAAATATGCTTCATCAAATAATATGTCCATGAATCAAGCTATGAAAAATGCCTTCTTTGAGAAATTAGAAGATGAATATGATATTGAAATTTTTGATAAGGCTTATGCCGATTACCTCAAAAATTCAAAAACATATTCTACAGAAGAAGTTGTTAAGAAGCTAAAACTTTAATGTTTAAATTAAATTATTCAGAAACGGCTGTAAAAAATCTTAGCAAACTAGACAAACAAGTCGCCAGGACCATAATTGCATGGTTAAGTAAAAACATTGACAAAAGTGATGATCCAAGAATTTATGGAAAACCATTAAAAGGAAATTTGTGTAAATTTTGGAGATATCGAATAGGTGATTATCGTGTTTTGTGCTTAAATAATGACGATGAATTATTAGTAATCGCTATCACTACCGGACATAGAAAAGACATTTACAAGAAATAAGGAAGGCTGCAGCCTTCTTTATTTTAAAATGAATCACCAGCATTCATTTTTTTACTTCTTTTATATTGTTCTTTGTCACTTTTAGTAATCTTGAACTTTTTAATCTCTCCACTAGGATAGCATCCTTCAAGTTCTACATACCCTTTAAAAATAAGTGGGTGCCTCATTATTCTTATAAATTCCCTTGTATTAGTAGTAACTGTTTTACTAACAAATAAATAAGTGTACTTTTCATCTTCATAAGGTGAATCACCTTGTTTAATTAATCTATGATTTTGCTTCTATTAACTCTAGTCACAAAGTGACACCAATTAGATTTACACTCTTTACAGTGTGGACAAGGAGAAACAATTTTTAAGCCTTTCTTAATAAGATATTTTCTTACTTCTTTCATTCTAGAAAAATCATTCATTGTTGCAGGTTCAACAATCAAAATATATTTATTAGACATATTTATCATGTTATCTAAATTCTTATATAAATCTTTTTGATTCAATTCATTTAATGAATATGAAGCTATTACCAAATCAGCATTAAATAATGATGTATCCATCTTATTAAAGTCATCATTAATGTATTCAATATTACTATTATCACTTAATAATGATTTCATTAAGTTAATCATTTCTTTTTGCTTTTCAATACAAGTAACTTTATTAACATCTAATAATGAAGTTAATGCGATAACATCGCTTCCAGTTCCAGAGCCTAAAGATATAACACAATTAATATCATTCTTATTAATAAAAGAGAACGAATTATTTAATGATTCATAATTTGCTGAAAATGTAGCAGGCATTCTACTTAAAGCATAAGTCAAAACTTCCAAAGAAGAAGATACTTCAATATTTCCTTTGAAATCATTATTTAAATAATTAGAAGAAATCTTTTCAAACTTACTTTTAAGTTCATTTAAAGAAACGTTTGAAGTGAGTTCATCTAATTTATTTTTAATATCTGTCGGTAAATCCATAATTTAATTATGTTTTTTCTTTAAAGAAATAATTAATACAACTCCAACTAGAGATAACGTAGCTAATATTATACTTGTTGCAGCAATATCGCCTCCGCAGCCTTTTTTAGGTGCTGGTGGAACTATTTGAGTCACATTAACTTTACAAGTTGCATATACGTTCTCATTTTCTAAAGATACACATTTAATTTCACAACTACCAACTTTAATAGCATTTATATTACCTTGTTGATCAATAGTAGCTATAGAAGTATCACTAGATATCCATCTAACGTTTTTATTTGTTGCATCACTAGGATTGACAGTGGCAGTTAATTTAAAAGCCGTATTAATATTCATATTTAATGTTGTTTCAGATAATGAGATAGATGTCACATGAATAACTGCTTCTTTAACTTCAATATCATATGTAGCTTTAACAGTTGGATTATTTACTGAAGTAGCAGTAATTGTTACCAGTCCTACTTTAAGTGCAGTAACTACTCCATTACTAATAGTAGCAATAGATGTATCACTACTTGACCAGTTAACTTCTTTATTATCAGCATTATCAGGTTTAATAGTTGCAGTTAAAGTCATAGTAGTGTCTACATCCATTTGATGAGATGCTCCGTTAATAGTAATAGAAGTCACAGGTTGAGTAATGTTTATTTGATATGCACCTTTAATATCTTCATCTAATTTACTTGTGGCAGTAATTGTAACTGTACCTTTTCGTAAAGCAGTAACTACTCCTTGAGTGGAAACACTAGCAATGCTAGGTTCACTACTACACCAGGTTACAGATTTATCTTCAGCATCCTCAGGTAAAACTTTTGCACTTAACTGCATATTTTTACCAACTTCTAAACTAGAAGAGGCTCCACTCACTTCAATAGAGGCAACATGAACAATTGGCGTAACAGTTACAGTGCAACTAGCTTCTAAATCATTAACAGTTTTAGCGCTAATAGTCGCAACCCCTTCTTTTATAGCGGTAATTTTTCCTGTTTGATCAACACTAGCAACTTTCTCATCAGAACTTGACCAAGTTACTGATTTATCAACCGCTTCAAGTGGTAAAACATTTGCTACTAGAGTAGCATTTGCTCTCTCTTTAAGAGTAATAGAAGCTTCACTTAATGTAATTGACTTAGGTTTAATTTCACCTATTTTAATTGAATAATTTTGACTAGGTGCTGAACCTTCTTTAGGAGTAACAACAATATTTGCTGCTCCTTCTCCAACATATGTTACTAATCCTTGTTCACTAACTGTAGCAACATCAGTATCAGTAGAGACAAATGTAAATCTATTTAGATATGCTTGACTACGTTCGCTTAAAGGAAGTAACCAATCAATATTTTCTAATGTTGGTTCACTATTAACTTTCTTAATGAATAGTTGTTGGGTATCGCCAACTTTTGCATCAACTTTACTAGATTCGTATTTTAAAGAAAATGAAGAAACTGGTGCAAAAACAATGTTAATTTCTTTATTTCCGATATTTTTACCTTTTAATTCAAAATTAATAACCTTACTTTGAGGCAATTTTGAATTAGCAATATTATATAAATCAGTAGCATTCACATTCCATCCAGTAATAACTTGTGCTTCTCCTACATCAAATGTTTCTTTTACAACTGCAGTTGAATAATCATATGTAGTTCCAACATAAGCATCAGGTGCTTCAATAATATAACCAGTATGAACAGGTTTATGGGTAACATTAATAACAAAATCAACAGTCTTAGTTACTTCTTCATATGTATAAGATGCTGTAACTTTGTTATTCCCTAAAGGAAGTAAGTCACCTTTACTAATGCCTTCAACTTCATAACTACATAAGGAAGTAACAACCTCTTTTTTATCGCTAGTTTGTTCAGAAGTATAAGTTGCTTCAATAACAACACCGTTATAGTTAAATGAGGCATCATCATAATATGTATATCCATCTACTAAAGTAGCACTTATCGAAGAAAGAACAAAAGTTGGTTCAAGAATATCTACATAATAATTTTTGCCAGCACCTATTTTGAATTCTTGTTTCTTACCGTCAATTATTTCCCAATAAGCAACTTGTGCTGCTCTTTGATATCCTTTTCTAGACATATTAGGAGCTTGAATAGTAACTCTTTCTTCTTTTTCCTCTTTAGTTAAAAGATGATTTTCTTTTCCTACATATGAAACTGTAATATCTACGTTATAATCAAATTCTTCTCCAACATAATATGTAGTTTTATAGTTAGAAAAAGATAAGTCTTTCAATTTTACTTCTGGAGCAGGTTTAGCAATAACTTCATATGTAAAAGTTTTACTAACTCCATAAACAGATACAGTAGCAGTTACTGTACCTACTTGAGAATTATCTTTATCAAAAGAAATATCATAGCCCCCTAAAGGAATAGAAGAACTAACTCCATTAGAGTAATATGCACTAACTTCTAAACTTGGCCAATTAATTTTTTCACCAACGTAAATACTTTCCATCACGTTATCTGTATTTAATGAAATGGAATTAGGCTTATGTTTTCCATCCACATTTATAGAAGAATCAATATAAATATCTATAGGTGAATTAACATCTACCATTTTAAATTTCCCATCTTGAAAAGTAAGGTATTTGTTATTTAAACAAGATTGAATAGAAGAAGTTCCTAATATTTTGTCATAACTATATTTCCATGAAGATTCTTGATCTACCACATCCTTAACTGCAGTAGGATCATCTACTAATAAAACTCCTCCATTAAAGGTATAAGTCATTGTTAAAGAAGAAACTATAACTTCATCCCAATTAGGAGCTTTGAAATAATGTAAGTCATAAGTAATGGTACCATCTTGCATAGTAACATCATCATTTATTACTTGAGCAATTAAAGTTCCTCCAATTTCATAATCACTATATGCATAAGCTTCATAAGAACCACCATTATCAGTAATAACCCAAGTTAAAAAAGTATCAATACCACCAATATTTAAAGGATAATCAAAAGTATAATCGGTTCCATCTTTATAAGCTTCTATTACTTTTGGAAGAACAAATTTAGGAGCTTTTCCGTCACTTCTAAGATAACTATTGCCAATTTTGAAAGCAAATGTACCAGAAGTATAGCCTTGTTCAACAGTAAATAAATTAAGTTCATTAGCTGTTGGAGCACTTCCTTCAAAGGTGGAATAACTAGTTGTTCCACCATTTCTTTGCATTACTTCTCCACCTGTAAGTTCATATGCATCACAAGAGAGATTTGCAAACATCACTTTGTCATCTTTATATAAATAGTTAGTAGTATGATAACTCTTATCTATAGCTTCTGTTTTCTTATTTGTGTTAATTGAAATTAAACTAGCAGATACAAAAATAGAAGATAAGACTATAATACTAAGATTTCTTTTTTTCATTACAAAAGACCTTGTATTATAGAATTCGACCTAAGATTTGATTAATTGATCTCATTCCATAATCCTTTCTTGGGAACATGTGAGTTATTCATTTCACAGCAATGATATAATTCACTCATATGCTGTGGATTTGTACCTATATCAATCTA
>JAZLLM010000042.1:0-17498 GCA_045598145.1 Bacilli bacterium
CAATTCTTAAGTATTCATTCTCTAATCAATTTTAAAATTCTATTTAATAATTTGAAAATATTATAAATATATTGTATAATAAATATATTAATGAGGTTTATTAACGGAATAAAATGATTACTTTAAAATATGGGAATACAAATACTTATTTATTAAATATTAATAATGGATATTTATTATTTGATACAGATTATGCAGGCACATTAAATGCTTTTTATAAAGTCATTAAGCAATATAATATTAAAGTTTCTGATATTAAATATGTTGTTTGCAGTCACTATCATCCTGATCATTGTGGAATTGTAGGTAATTTAATGAATGATGGAGTAAAATTGTTATTGATTGAAAACCAATTAAATTATGTCAATTTTTTTGATTATATTTTTAAAAGAGAAAAACAAGCATATTTAGAAATAGACAAAAAACAAGCCATAATAATAAATAATAATGACACTAGAAATTTTTTAAAATCAATAGGTATAGACGGAGAAATTATTAATACAAATAGTCACAGTGAAGATGGTATAGCCTTATGTATGGATGATGGTAGTGCTTTTGTTGGAGATATTAATCCTTATCAATATATTGATACTTTTGAAGATAAAGAAAAGCTTAAAAATGATTGGGATAAGATATCGTCAATGAATCCTAAAGTAATATATTTTGCGCATAGACCCGAAATAAAAATGTAGGAGACTAATTATGAAAAAATCATATGATAAAACTTTTAAATTAGTAAGTTGCATTGTTATAATTATTTTGTGTATATTTTTCATTTGCAGTTGTAGTAATGTAAGAGCAAATAGAAGATTAAAAGATTACGAAAAAGAGTTTAATATTGAATTACCAAATGATTATAAATTAGTTTTATATAAATCAATTACTTCTATTGATGGCGAAAATTGTTATATAGTAATTAAGTATGAAGGCGATTATAAATTAAATTATGAAAATCAATTATACACTGAATATGCTAATTATGATTCATTTGATGTTTTTAAAAAAATTGATTTAGCTAAATATTATTTTTCTAATATCGTAAAAGATAAAAATTATTTTGTAAATGAATTAGATAATTATGATTGGTATGGATATGAATATGTAAAAATAAGTGGTGAAAAAGTATCAGTAACTAGGTATGTTGATTTATATGTTTTGCAAGATTTAGATAATAATTTGTTGTATATTTTTTATGATAAACATCAATATCCTTATGATGAACAAAGATAAAGCTCCACGTCATTTTAATAATGATATGGAGTTTTTTAATTTAAAAGAATAATAATATTTCAAAAAAGTATATTTTGTGTTAAAATATAATAAGGAAAATTTTTGTAATAATTTGGAGTTACTATGTATAAAGGTAAGTATGAGTTTTGTGGCATAATTGTTTTAATTAATTCATTATATGAATATATCCATACAATGTGTGCTAATTATAAAAGCGATAAAGACGAAGATTTAATTATTGAAATCACAAATGATGATATCGAAAATGAAATTAAGTTAAGCAATGATTCAAACAAAAATGATGTTTACCCTAAATATTATTTAGAAGCTTTAGCTGTATATCGCAAGTTTTTAGATTATGCGTATAAACAAAATGTGTTCTTATTTCATTCATCGGCTTTTATGATTGATGATAGTTGCTTTATATTGACAGCTCCATCTGGAACTGGTAAAAGCACACATGCAAAATATTTAAAACAGGTTTATAATGAAAGATTTAAAATCATAAACGATGATAAACCTTTAATTAAGTTTGATGGAAAAGATTATATTGTTTATGGTTCTCCTTGGAATGGTAAACATCATCTAGATAATAATGTGAATTCTAAATTAAAAGGTATATTTGTTTTGTATCAAGCTAAAGAAAACATAATAGAAAAACTGAATTCATCTATAGCTTTAAATTACGTTTACAAACAAGTTCATAAACCTTTAGATAAAGAGGCTACTAAGTTAATACTTAATCTGCTAATTGATATGTGCAATAAAATAGATGTATATTTATTTGGATGCACTAATAGTATTGATGCTGCATATACATCGAAAGAAATAATAGATAAAAATATATAAGGAGACAAAAATGAAGTTTAGAGATGACATAGTTATAGCACCCGCAAATGGTGAATCAATTTTGGTTGATGCAAGTGGTAAATTTAAAGGTATGATTAAATTAAATGAATCAGCCGCATTTATAGCTTCTATTTTTGAAAAAGATACAAGCATAGAAGATGCTATAAAGTTAATGATAAATGAATATGATGTAGATATAGAAAAAGCAAGAAATGATATCAATGAGTTTGTATTTAAGATGAAAGAAGTTGGTTTGTTTGATGAAAAATAAAAAATCTAATATAAAGAAATTAGATACGATACTAAAAGAGCAAGGATTCATTATTTACCCTATTAGAGGAATAAGTATGTTACCTTTACTTGAAGGAAAAATTGACACAGTAAAAATAGAATCAGTAAAGGAAAATCTAAAAAAATACGATGTTGCTTTGTATTATAATAATTCAAATTCTTATACATTACATAGAATAATTGATGTATCTAAGAATAATAAATATTATTACATTGTAGGTGATAATTGTAATAATTTAGAAAAAGTTCCTAAAAATAAAGTAATTGGTAAGATGGTAGGGTATTTTAAAAAGAAGAGATGGGTTAGTATTGAAGATTCAGAATACAAAGAATATTTAAATCAATACATTATTAATATTGATTATAAAAAAAGAGAAACAATATATCCTAAAATCCCAAATGAGTGGAAAGTAATATTTGCGCTAATAAAAGCAAGTGTAGATGATATTGATGTTGATTATAGTAATATCAATATGGATATAAAAGATATTGATTGGGAATATATATTAAAATTATCTAAGCGACATAATATATCTTCTTTGATTGGATATAAACTTGATAAAGAAAGGGTACCAAGTGAAATCTATAATGAATTTATAGATTTAAGCAATGTCAATTTAAAAAAGACGATTTTATTTAATTCTGAGAGAGCAAAGATTTCTAAAATATTAGAAGAAAATGGAATCGAATATATTTATTTGAAAGGTATCATTACTAATGAACTGTACCCTAAAATGGGTTTAAGGGAATTTGCGGATAATGATATTTTAGTAAGAGAAAAAAATACTAAATCATTAGAACTAAAAAAACTTAACAAGGCAATGATATCAAACGGATATAGTGCTGAATCTTTACATGGCGTTCATGATAGTTATCATAAAGCACCTTGTTATAACTTTGAGTTTCATAGAAAGTTATTTGATAAAGGTTTTAAATTTAGTAAATATTTCAATAATTTATGGGACAAAGCATATAAAGATGAACATAACCAATATATGTATCATATGAGTAATGAAGATTTATATGCATATAATCTTGCTCATTTCTATAAGCACTACAAACATGGTGGGGCTGGAATAAGATCATTTGTTGATATGTATTTATTAGATAAATATATTGTAAAAGGAAATGATTTTGATATCAAAAAAAAGAATGAGATAATAACTAATAATGGATTATTAGATTTTGAAATTGAGATATTTGATTTAATTAATAAAATGTTTATTGATACTAAAAATCTAAATTATAAAGACATTTTGTATATTATGGAAAGTGGCACATATGGACTTAGAAGTCATGATATTAAAAATGCTCTTAATGATTTAAAGGGAAATAAAGTCAAATATATATTGGGTAGAATATTCATTCCGTATAGAACTATGAAATCGATGTATCATATTCTAAAATATTTACCTTTCTTACTCCCTATATTTTGGATTGTAAGATTGTTTAGAATTGTTTTTAGAAAAGAAACAAGAAATAATGTAAAGCTCGAAATGAGTGTTTTAAAAGAAAGTTAATACATCAACTAAGTATTTAATTTTTTGTAATAACATGTTATAATTATTATGTGTTTTTAAGGGGATATATATGAAAAAAGAATTTTTAAGAACTATAAAATACACTTTAATTGCTATGAGTGCTGGTTTAATTCAGTTTGGTTTAACCGCATTATGTAACGAAGTAATTCATTTAAATAATGCAATTAGTTATTTTATTGCATTAGTCGCATCAGTAATTTGGAATTTTACAATAAATCGTAGATATACATTTAAATCTGCAAATAATGTGCCTAAAGCAATGTTATTAGTATTTTTATATTATTTAGTGTTTACACCTTTATCATTATTATTTGTGGCATATTTAGGCGATGGTATTATTATCGCAGAAGATGTATATCGTATTTCTAACTATTTAGGTTGGCATTGGTTAATTGGATTTGGTATTAATATTTTTATTAATTTCATTACTGAATTCTTATTCCAAAAATTTGTGGTATTTAGAGATTCTATTGATACAAATAATTTAGCAAAAAAAGATGAAGAACAATTATAAGACTTTGTTATTTTACAAAGTCTTTTTTCATTTATAATCTTTATTTTAAAAATTTTATGGTATAATAGGCTTAAATTAAGGAGAGCTAAATATGAAATCTTTAAAATATATTATTATGGTTTTAGTTTTTATTATTATTTTTGCAGGCTGTAAAAATAATGAAATAGAACCTATAAAAGAATGTGAACACATAAATGCAACATGGGAATGGGAAGAAAACGCCAAATGTGGGCGTAGTAATATAAAATATTTATATTGTGATGATTGTGGAGAAATAATTGATGAAGCATATGAATTCAAAGAACACGATTTAAATATTGAGGTATTTGAACCAACTTGTACTGAAAGAGGTTATACTCTTAAAACTTGCAAAAATTGTTCATATGAATTAATTACTGATTATGTTATTGCAAATGGACATAATATTGATTATGTTATCGATCAAGAAGCAACTGATACATACGGAATCAAACATAAGGAATGTAAGGATTGTGATCATGAAGAAGAACCTTTTGAATATGTAAATAATGGCTTTAGTTCACATGGTGCACTTCATGTATCTGGTATTGATTTACTAGATGAAAATGACGAAAAGTTCAGATTAGTTGGAGTTTCCACATTTGGCTTACAATGGCAACCACAATATGTAAATTATGAAACTTTCGCAAATTTGAAAGATACATTTGGTGTAAATTTGATTAGATTAGCTATGTATACTGCTGAAGGCGGATATTGTAATGGTGGTGAACAAAAGAAAAAGCAAATGTATGATACTGTAGTAAAAGGAATAAATATAGCAACAGAATTAGATATGTATGTTATCGTTGATTGGCATATGTTAGGTGTTGATGAAGGTGACAATAATCCATTATTTTACTTAGAAGAATCAAAAGAATTTTTTGACAAGATTACAAAAGAATTTAGCGATCATGATAATATATTATTTGAAATAATGAACGAACCATGTTATGTTGAGTGGAAAGACTGCAAAAAATATGCTTTGGAGATAATGCCAGTTATTAGAAATAATATGCCTAATGCAATTATACTAGTTGGTAATCCACAATGGTCATCAGACTTAGCAAGTGTTGCGAAAGATCCTGTTACTGGTTTTGATAATTTTATGTATACATTCCACTTTTATGCAAATGATAATACAATGACTAGTAAAATTAGTACAGCATGTGGTAAAAATAATTTGCCTGTATTTATAACTGAACATGGAGGAATGGACGCTAGTGGTTATGGAGATATTAATTATTCTTCTTTAAGCCAATGGTACAAAATTCTAGATAAGTATAATATTAGCTTTGTTGCTTGGAGTTTATCTAATCTTGATAGTAGTTCGTGTATGTTTAAAACGGGTTCACCAAATTTGTCTGATTTTTCTGATGACAATTTAAAAGAATGGGGTATATATTATAAAGGTAGAGTTAGAGAAGTTATGGGATTACCTATATCTAAAAATGAATAATAGTTAACAAAAGATAATGATTTTTCATTATCTTTTTTAATTATATTTAAGTTTTTAACTTATTATATCGCTTGATAAAATATGCAATTTGGTATAAAATAAATTAGGAATTTTAAAAGGAGAGATTTATTATGGATTATCTAATAATTGCGTTAATAACCTTTATTAGTGGTGTTGTAGGTACAGGTATTGGAGGTTTAGTTGGTGTAATACTAAAAAAAGATTCAAACAAAATTGTATCATTACTTTTAAGTTTTGCAGCTGGTGTAATGTTTAGTGTTGTATGCTTTGATTTAATGACTGAATCAATTAACCAAATGAACACTCTAGATAATCAAACTGTATTTATAAAAGTATCAATAATATCTTTAGCTGTATTAATAGGTTATTTAGTTGTTTGGGGTCTTAATGTATTAATTGATAAAAAAACAGATAATCATATTGCTCATATAGATGAAATGCATCCAAAGACAGCTGATGACTTAGATGAATTAATTCATTCAAATCATTACGAAGAACATATGAAATCAAATACGCAATTATTTATTGCTGGATTAGTAATGATGTTTGCAATTGCTTTACATAATTTACCTGAAGGTATGGTAATTGGTGCTAGCTATTCAACAAGCACAAATTTAAAAGAAACTTTATTTAGTGGATCTGGATTTATTATGGCTGTAGTTATTGGTTTGCATAATATCCCTGAAGGTATGTCTGTATCAGTTCCTCTTGTTTGTGGAGGGATGAAGAAAACTAAGGCTATTATACTTACCGCATTAAGTGGATTACCAACTGTATTTGGAGCTATGTTAGGTTATGCATTAGGTGAATTAGGTCCTATTGCTTTAGTATTTGCATTAGGCTTTGCGAGTGGAGCTATGTTATATGTAATTTTAGGTGAATTACTACCTGAAGCTATATTGATGTGGAAATCAAAACTACCTGCTTTGGCTACTATTCTTGGTTTTATTCTAGGTTTTATACTAGTTTGTATTTAGGAGGAAATATGAAAGTAAAAGAATTTTTAGTTAATTTTGGGAAATTTATTAAAGAAAATAATTACAATACTTTTGATGTAGCGATATCATCTAGTGCTAATAAAGTTGAATTATTAAAATTACAAGATATTGATTTTTTGCCTGATTCTTATTCTGTTGGCAAATCATTTGCGGTATGTGCTTGCGGATTATTATATGATGAAGGAAAGCTAGATTTAAATGAACCTATTACTAATATTTTAAAAGATGATATCAATTATGAATATGATAAAGTGTGGGACACAATTACTGTTCATGATACTTTAAAACATCATATAGGTATAGAAAATAATTTTTTAGATATCGATTGCTTTGATCCTAAAACATTTGGTGATGATTATTTAAGATATGTTTTACAAGAATCACATTTTGTTTATAAACCAAAAGTTGATTATACATATACTGATGCTGCATATTATTTAATCTCAAGAATTGTATATAAAAAAGCTAATATGGATTTGAAAGATTATTTAAATGAGAAGTTATTTAAAAATTTAGATATTAAAGATTTTGATTGGAAAACATGCCCTATGGGATATAGCATGGGAGCAACTGGTTTATTATTATCTACTCTTGATATGATTAAATTACCAATTATGTTATTAAATGATGGTGTATATAATGGTAAAAGAATTTTATCAAAAGAATGGATGAAGTTATTAGAAGATAATGAATATGAAAATTATAATTATTTAAATAGTGGATGGTATTTAAAGGGCGGAATGCGCAATCAAATGATTATGTATAATAAAGAATTTGATTGTGCAATTGCATGGCATTCATTGGGACTTGGATATGCGGAAATGAGAAAATTTGTGGTAGATAATATTACAAGTAAATTAGAATATTAAACTCTGAATTATCAGAGTTTTTAATTTTATTTAAAGAAAAATAAATAACTAAAATATTTATGCATTTATTTAATGATAAGTGTATAAATATTTTATTTTTAAAAACAAAATCATGTAAGCATTGTTTTTATAATTTATTGAATAATAATTTAATATTTGGTATAATAGAGATATAAAAAAGAAAAGGAATAGATTATGAAAAAGAAAATATTAAGCTTTTTATTTTGGGATTATAGCGACGTAAAAGATGATGTATTTTATAAAGCTGAAATTCAAGCAAATAAAATATTTGCGGTAATGATGGCAAATTGTGGTTTCCTTGTAATCATATCTTTTATATTAAATTTATTAGGTGTATTTGGTTTATCTGATAAATATTGGATTGATGTAATAGAAATGTGTGCTGAACTATTTATACCATCACTTTTATGCTTTATATTTAAAGGAAGAAAAAGATGGTTAAAGTATGTTTTATTAATTGAATTTTGTTTTGTCGTTGCAAGAATGGATTCATTACTTACATTTTACGTTCCTTTACTTTGGTGTGTACCTACTGTATTAAGCTGTAGATATTATCGTAAAGGTGCTACTATTCTAGCAGCATCTATTTCAGCTGTTTTAATGGTTTTATCAGGTATTGCTTGGAAAGATACACAATTAATATTCGACTGGAATATCTTTAATGATGAAGATATACTTAATAATTTAGTTAACGTAGAAAATCTTACTTTTGCTAATTACACAAGCAAAATATTGTTATTAGAAGTATTACCAAGATTATTGATATTTTCAGTAATCGCAATTACTTGTATTGAATTTACAAGTTCAGGTAAGAAGTTAGCTAATGAAGATTTATTAGTTGTAGAAGCAAATGCAAAAATGAAATCTGAACTAACATTAGCTACTGATATTCAAGCAAACATGTTACCAAATATTTTCCCTCCTTTTCCAGAGCATCAAGAATTTGATATATATGCAAGTATGACTCCTGCTAAAGAAGTAGGTGGGGACTTCTATGATTTCTTTATGCTTGACGAAAAGAACGTCGCAGTTGTAGTTGCTGACGTAAGTGGTAAAGGTGTACCTGCCGCTTTATTTATGGTAATTGCTAAAACATTGATTAAGAACCAAGTTCAAAGTGGTATTACTCCAGCTGAGGTATTTTCAAAAGTAAATCAAATGTTATGTGAAGGAAATGATGTTGGTTTATTTGTTACTGCATGGATGGGTATTTTAAATATTGAAACAGGATTAATGACTTGCGTTAATGCTGGACATAATCCTCCAGTAATTTGTAAGGATGGTAAATATGACTTTATCGTTCAAAAACCAGGATTTGTACTTGCTGGTATGGAAGGCGTAAGATACAAACAATTTGATATCCAATTATCTCCAGGTGACAAAGTATTCTTATATACTGATGGTGTTACCGAAGCAACTGATAAAGATAACTCTTTATATGGTAATGATAGATTAGTAAATTTCTTAAATAATAATAAGGAATTATCACCATATGATACAGTAGTTAATTTAAGAAAAGATATAGATGTATTCGTTGGTGATGCTCCTCAATTTGATGATATTACAACTTTAATGTTAGAATATCGTTCGAAACAAGATCAAATCAATATGGTTGAAAAGATATTTGTAGCTTCTGATTCTAGTTTGGATGAAGTAAATAATTTTATTACAGAAGAATTAGAAAAAGGCGAATGTAGTCCTAAAACTCAAATGCAATTACAAGTTGTAATTGAAGAATTATTTATTAACATTGCTCATTATGCATATCCTTCTAATGTAGGAAAAGCAAAGATTGCAATATCTAAGGAAGATGATATGTTTGTGATAAGACTTACAGACCGTGGTATACCATTTAATCCATTAAGTAAAAAAGATCCAGACATTTCACTTGCCGCTGAAGAAAGAAGTATAGGCGGTTTAGGTATTTATATGGTTAAAAAATCAGTTGACGAAATTGATTATAAATATGAAAATGGACAAAACGTTTTAACTTTAAAAAAGAGAGGCTAAAATGAGTTTGGTAGATGAAGCTTTAGAATTCGCTAAAGAATGTCACAAAAATCAAAAACGAAAAATAACTGGAGAGCCTTATATAGTTCATCCTATCGAAGTTAGTGAAATTATTAAAACAATGACTAGCGATGAAAATGTAATTTGTGCTGGTTTATTGCATGATGTTGTTGAAGATTGTGGAGTTGATCCTTTAGATATTAAGAAGAAATTTGGAACTCGTGTTTATGCATTAGTAATGAGTGAAACTGAAGATAGGTTCTCTACAAAAAGTGCAAGTGAAACTTGGAAGGAGAGAAAAGAAGATTCCTTAGTAATGCTAAAGCATACAAATGATTTAGACGTTAAAATCTTGTGGTTAAGTGATAAATTAAGTAACATGCGTTCTTTTTATAAAACATATAACGAGATTGGCAATGACTTATTTAATTATTTGCATCAAAAAGATAAAAGAGAACACTATTGGTATTATAAAAACATATCTATACTTTTGAATGCTTTAAAAGATATGGATGCTTATAAAGAATTTAATGAAAAAGTTAATGTAATTTTCGAGGATGTAAAAGATGAATGTAATAACATATGAGTTGAAAGAAAAGATATTATATATTTATTTCCATAAAAGAGTTGATGCAAATAATGTAAATGAAATATCAATCATAACAAAAGAGTTGTTAGATAAAAATCCACAAGTAGATGTAATTATCGATTGTGAAGATTTAGAATATATTTCATCAGCTGGACTTAGAGAAATATTAAAAGTTAAGAAAAAAATTGCAAATACTAAATTAATTAACGTAAATACTGATGTATATGAAATTTTTGATATGACTGGCTTTACAGAAATGATGGAAATAGAAAAAGCTTATAAAAAAATTAGCATTGATGGTTGCGAAATTATAGGAACTGGTGCTAATGGTAATATTTATAGAACTGATCCTGAAACTATTGTAAAAGTATATAAAAATTTAAATTCATTAGATGAAATTAAGAATGAGAGAAGATTAGCTAAAAAAGCTTTTGTACTTGGAATTCCTACAGCTATATCATATGATATTTGCAAAGTAGGAGAACATTATGGTACCGTTTTTGAATTATTAAGTGCTGAACCACTAAACAAATTAGTTGAAAAATATCCTGAAAAGATGGATGAATATATTAATTTGTATGTTAACTTAATGAAGAAAATCAATAGCACTATAGTTGATGATCCTATCGTTCCTTCAATAAAACAAGTAGGTATTTCCTGGGCTAACAAAACAGCAAAACATTTAGAGGAAGCTGATGCTAAAAAATTAATTTCTTTATTTGAAAATGTTAATGATGATATGACAATGATTCATGGTGATTATCACGTTAAAAATGTGATGATTCAAGATGGTGAAGCAATACTTATTGATATGGATACAATAAGTCATGGTAATGTGGCATTTGAACTTGCTGCTATGTTTAGTGCATATGAAGGTTTCTTTTTAGACCCAGCAATACCACAAGCTGCTTTTTTAGGATTAAGTGATGAAAATCGTACTAACTTCTTTACTAAAACACTAAAGGCTTTATTTGAAGTTGATGATTTGAACTTAATAGAAGAAGAATTCAATAAAGCTAAATTAATTAGTTACACAAGAATTTTAAGAAGATGGGTTGATAGAGGAGCTTTATCAACTGAACAAGGTAAGAGAACTGTACAATTATACAAAGATGAAATTGTTAAGTTACTTCCAAAAGTTAATACATTGAATATGAAACTATAGGAGAAAAAATATGGAAATCAAAAAAGCAGTAAATAATGATGAATTAGTTTTAAGTTTAGTAGGAAGATTAGACACTAATACTTCACCAATGTTAGAAGAAGAAATAGGAACTTTAGGCGTTTATAATAAATTAGTGTTAGATTTTAAAGAATTACAATATATATCATCTGCAGGTTTAAGAGTATTACTTAAGTTCCACAAAGCAATGAATGCTCATGGTGAAATGATACTTAAAAATGTTAATGAAGATATATTGGAAATTTTTAATATTACTGGATTTAGTGATATATTAACAATTGAATAATTAAATAATAGTATAGTGTATAACTATACTATTTTATATAAAAATATAACAAATTAGTTAATTAAAAAAGGAGAAAAAATTATGACAATAGATGGACATATTCATTATTCTTTACCAACAGAATATGAACAATTAATAGAAGCTTTGGATCAAACAGGATGTGTAAAAGGAAATCTTGTAGCACAAATTGATCCAATTAGAGCAACTGAAACAGTTGATGTTTTATATGCAAAATATAATGCAAAGGGAAGACTATATTGTTTCGGTGCTTTAAATCCTGTACTATATTATAAAAGAGATTTGATGCCTAAAATGATGGTTGAACATGTGAAGGAAATTATGGCTTGTGGTTGTGATGGAATTAAAATGCTTGAAGGTAAGCCATCAGAACGTAAGTTTTTCCCAGTACCTGATTTTGATGATGAAGTATGGGAGCCTTATTGGCAATATGTAGAAGAAAATAGGATTCCAATTGTTTGGCATGTAAATGATCCTGAAGAATTTTGGGATGATAAGAAAGTACCTGATTGGGCAAGAAGAAGTGGATGGTTTTACGCTGAAGGTGATTGGGTAAACAACGAAGATCAATATAGACAAATTAATAATGTATTAGATAAACATCCAAATCTTTGTATAATTTTTGCTCATTTTTATTTTTTATCTGCACAATTAGATAGATTATCAAAGATATTTGAAAAATGTCCTAATGTTGGTGTTGATATCACACCTGGTATTGAACTATTTACAAATATGAGTGCAAACCTAAAAGAAGCAAGAAACTTCTTTATTAAATATCAAGATAGAATTTATTATGGTACTGATATATCAAGAAGACCAAAGAATACAGACAATGATTTTAGTTTGCAAGATTCTAAGATACGTGGAATGCTATGTCATGATTTCTTATTGAAAGATAGCGTTTATATTAAAGGTGATGAAAGAAGCTTATTAGGTAGTGAAGATTTACATATTAATGGATTAAGTTTACCAGAGGAAGTTTACGAGAAAATTTTATCTAAAAACTTCATCAAATTAGTTGGTGAAGAACCTAAGAAAGTTAATGTACCGGAAGTATTGAAGGAAATTGAAAGAGAAAAAGAAAGAACAAAATTCCTAGCTAAAGAAAAAGGAAATGAACCTAATTTTGATGTATTAAATTATTGCAAGGAATTTTTCGAGAAAAAGATATGATAGATTATAAAGAATTAACTATAAAACAAAAGATTGGTCAATTAATAGTTTGTGGTTTTGTAGGTACTGATTATTCAGAACATGCAAGAACATTAATTGAAGATTATAAAGTTGGTAATATCATTATTTTTAATCGTAATTATCGTAGTGCTAATCAAATGAAAAAACTAGATAGAGAACTTCATGAAAAGATTATGGAAAATTCAAGTTGGGTACCTCTTATTGCAATTGATCAAGAAGGTGGTATGGTTACTAGAATGATGAAGGATGTTACTTTCCCTCCATCTCATATGACTAGTAGTGCAACAAGCATTAAACATGCTCCTTATGAAGCAGGTAAAGCAATTGGTAGAGATATGATAATGCTTGGAATGAACTGGGATTATGCTCCATGCTTAGATATTAATCCAGACCTTAGTAGTAATAATCACAATGTAAGATCATATAGTTCAAATCCTGAAGCATGCGGTAAATATGCAAGAGAATTTATGGATGGATTAAAAGAATATGGCGTAATTAGTTGTGCTAAGCATTTCCCTGGATGTGGTGATGACGTAGTTGATTCTCATTTAGAGCTACCAATAGTTACTGCTAGTGAAGATAGATTTTATAATTTTATTTTAAAACCTTTTAAAATGAATATTGATGTTCCATCAGTTATGACTACCCATACAATATTTACTACTGTTGATCCTGAATATCCAGCTACTCTTTCAAAAGCAGTATTACAAGGAATATTAAGAAAAGACCTAGGATATAAAGGAATTATTGTAAGTGATGCAGTAGAAATGAAAGCAATAGCTGATCATTTCGGCATAGGTGAAGGTGCAGCATTAGGTTTAATCGCTGGCTGTGATATGGTATTATGTTGTCATGAATTAGATGAACAAAAGGCTTGCTTTGAAAAAGTATATGAAGCATATGAAAAAGGTTTGCTAACTGAAGAAATGATTGATGAAAAATTAGCAAGAATAAAGAAATTTAAAGAAGGAACAATTCCTTATTTAGAAAAATATTTCTATAATGATAATAATGATTATCAAGCTGATTTAGATACAATAGCTAAAATCCAAGAAATAGTTGATAATTCAATTACTTTAGTTAAAGGTAATATACCAAAGGTTAAAAGAAATACTTTAATAATTGCTCCTGTTGCATCAGTTGCTTCACAAGCTGAGCATGTTCTTGATGAAAGAGATTTAGCAATTGAATTAAAGAAACATTTTAATAATACAATTCTAAAGAATGAAGAAACAAACAAATTTAAAGAATTAGCAATTAAAGAAAGTGCTAAAGCTGATGAAGTTATTATAATAAATTATGATGGCAATCGTAGCAAGATTCAACAAGAGATTATTAATGAAGTAATCAAAATGAAAAAAGAAAAAGCATACATTATTAGTTTAAAAGGTCCTTTTGATGCACCTTTATTTAACAACATGGAAAATTATATTGTAATGTATGAATATACTCCAAATTCAATTCGTTCAATTATTAAGTTTTTAAAGGGTCAAATTAGTACTAACGGTAGATTGCCTAATTCATATTTATAGGATAAAATCATGGCTTTAAAATTTGACTTTTTTGGATTTGGAGGCTATGAAAGAATTCCCGAAGGTGCTGGTAGTTTTCAGCATATATTGTTTACTTCATTAATGGTTTTAACTGCCATCTTCTTAAGCATCTTTTTATCTATTAAATTTAAAAATAAAGATAATAAAAAGAATAAAGTAATTGTATTTAGTGCAATTGCAATTGATGTAGTTGAAATATTTAAAATAATAATATTATGTATTAGAGATGGAAATGTAATAGATACTATATTACATACTCTTCCTTTATTTTTATGTTCATTAATGTTAATTGCATTACCATTAGCTGCATTTTGTAATGGTAGAATAAAAGAAGCATCATTAGATTTCGTTTTAATTTTTGGGTTTATTGCAGGTGTTTTTGGTACTGTTGGTGCATTTCAAAATTATAATGCATATCCAGTGATTTCAATTGATAATGTGGCTAGTGCAATTACACATTGTATTTCAGCCTTTGCATCATTGTTTATTGGAATTACTAAAATGGCAAAACTTAAAAAAGAAAACATGTGGATTACTTATGTTATATTGCTTGCATTTAGTTTAGTTGCATTAGTAGCAAATAAAATAATAGATTATAATTATATGTTTTTAGAAAGAGGCGATGGTACCCCTTACGATATCTTTTATAATTTAGTGAATGGAAACTCCTTTTTATACAAAATAATTGTTATTGGATTATTTGTTTTATTAATTAGTTGTTTTTATATTTATAAAATAATTCGTTTCAAAAAAAGTAAAAGAGACAATATAAAACAAATAATGACAAGAATATATTTTTCACTATATGTATAATATTAGTGTGAGGTAAAAAATGGATTGGACAGGTAGTTTTATAAAAGCAATTAATTATATTGAGGATCATCTATTAGAAGATATAAATGGTAATGATATCGCTTTAAATGCATATATTTCGCCTTTCTATTTTCAAAAAGTATTTTCAATATATACAGGTTATACAGTAAGTGAATATATTCGTTCTAGAAGATTGTATTGCGCTGCTATTGATTTAAAGTCAAATAATATTAGTATAATTGATATCGCATACAAATATTGTTATGATACACCCGAATCATTTACTAAAGCTTTTACTAGGTTTCATGGTGTTACCCCAAGTAAAGCTAGAGAAGCAACATGTCCCATTAAAATCTTTTTACCATTACATATAAGTATATCAATAGTAGGAGGAAATGTTATGCATTACACTATCGAGAAAATGGAAGGCTTAAAAATTATTGGCTTCAAAAAAGTTATTAAGGCAGATGAGGGTTACATTGAATGCCCTAAGTTTTGGGATTATGTAAATGAAACTTATTTTAATAATAAGCAATTTTTAGAAGTTATAAAAGAAAATAATATTGGTGAATTCGCTGTATGTTATGATGGTGATGGTAAATCATTTAATTATATAATTGGTGGTTTATATAAAGGTGGAATAGTACCTGACGGAATGACAGTATTAGAAATTCCAGATTATTTATGGGCAAAGTTTAAATGCTTAGGATCTTTACCGGGTGCATTACAATCAGTAAATACAATGATTTGGAAAGAATGGATTCCTAATAATCCAAAATTTGAATTAGTCGCAAATATCGATATAGAGTGGTACTCAAAAGGCGATGTAATGAAGTCGGATTATGAATCAGCTATTTGGCTTCCAGTCAAAGAAAAATAAGATTACGCTTAAGCCATCTTAACAAAGGATTTTTTGAAAATTTTGTTTTAAATATTGAAATTATATGGCGTTTGTGCTATAATGCTAATGAGGTGATTAGTTATTATGGAAATACATTATAAAGTAAAAGCAATTAGAAAACAGTTAAAGATGAGTCAGACAGCTTTTGCTGAAGAACTAGAAATTGATTATACAACTTTAAGTAGGATAGAACGTGGAATCTTTAAACCTAGTTACAAGTTTATGGAAAAACTAAAAAAATTTTGCGAAAAATATAATATTAATTTGGAAGAAAATTCCTCATTATTAAGTGTGAAAATTGCTAATTCAGATGATTTATACTCTGATATTGTTAATGTAATAGATTCTTCTTATTCAATTGCAAATAAAACAATAAATTACTTATTGATACAAAGAAACTGGTTAATAGGTAAACGTATTGTTGAAACTGAATTGACAAATAGAAAAGATGATTATGGAAAAAGTATAATTAAAGAATTATCAAAGAAATTGACTTTGAAATATGGTGCTGGATTTGAATTAAGAAATATATATTATTTTATTGATTTTTATAATTCTTTTCCAAACATTTTGCAATCAGTGAATGCACAATCTTTTCTAAGTTGGACACATTATATCAAATTGCTCCAGGTAGATGATGCTAATGCACGTCAATGGTACGCTAATGAAGCATCAAAAGAAGCTTGGAGTGTTAGAACTTTGCAACGAAATATATCTTCTCAGTACTATAATCGAATGATATCTTCGTTAATGAAAGATCAAGTTCATGATGAGATGATTGAAATTAACACATCCAATCAGCAAAATAAACTTGATTACATTAAAGATCCTATGATTTTAGAATTTTTAGGATTGGGAGAAAACAATACTTATCTTGAAAGTGATATAGAAAAGGCAATAATCAGTCATTTACAAAAATTCTTGATGGAATTAGGTAAAGGATATGCATTTGTTGCTAGACAACAAAGAATACATACCGAGAAAGAAGATTATTATATAGATCTTGTATTCTATAACTACATTCTTAAATGCTTCGTCTTGATAGATTTGAAAACATCAAAAATTACCCATCAGGATGTAGGTCAAATGGATATGTATATTAGAATGTATGATGAATTAAAAAAATCTTCTGATGATTCTCCA
>JAZLLM010000043.1:0-8629 GCA_045598145.1 Bacilli bacterium
TGATTTATTTTTAGAAAAGTGTAATGTTCTTTATAATAAATTAAATAATATAAAAATAGAGAAGATAGAAGAAGATGAATTAAAAACAAAAGTATTGAAAGGATTAAAAGGAATATGCAAGAAATAAGAATTGGTGAAATAACAAATTATTTAGATGAAAGATTCCCTAAAATCACTGCTTGTGATTTTGATCAAAATATTATCGGCTTAACTATTGGTTCAGCTAATAATAAAACAGATAAAGTATTGTTGGCTTTAGATTTAACTATTGAAGTTGCAAAACAAGCAAAAGAAATTGGTGCAAATTTAATTATTACACACCACCCATTTATTTTTAATCCTATTACTAAAATAATATTTGATAACCCTCAGGGCGAAATTATCAAATTTATGTGTGATAATAACATTACTACATATTCTATGCACACAAATTTAGATTGTGGTGTAGATGGAGTGAATGACATTTTAGCAAGAAAATTAGGTCTTAATATTGTTCATGAAGAAGCAATAAAAGATGATATGCTAAGATGTGGTGAAATTAAAGAATGCACTCTAAAAGAACTTGCAGATAAAGTTAAAGAGACATTTAAATTATCTGGCTTAAGGATTGTAGGTGATATGAATAAAAAAATTAAACGCATTGGAATATTAGGCGGAAGTGGTGGAAGCATCCCTTGCTTAAATGATGCGCTAAGAGAAAAGTTAGATTGTTATATCACAGGTGAAATTCATCTTGATAAAGCAATATATGCTAATCAAAGAGGATTATGCTTATTAGAAGTTAATCACGGCGTTGAAAGATTCGTATTTGAAGGCCTAATTACTGAACTAGAGGCTAAATTTGGAAACCGTTTTGTAATTAGTGATATTAATACTGATCCATTGATTTCATATTAGCAAAATAAAAAACTACCAAACGGTAGTTTTTTATTAACTATTCTTCAACGATTGATTCAGTTGGGCAAGCAGCTTCACAAGCACCGCAATCGATGCATGTATCTGGGTCGATTTTGTAGATATCGCCTTCAGAAATAGCTCCAACTGGACATTCACCTTGACAAGTTCCACATGCGATACAAGTATCTTTAATCTTTCTTGGCATAATGAATCCTCCTTGTTATTTGCTACTATTATTATAGCATAAAATTATAATAACGTAAAGAAAAATTAAAATAATTTAGATTAACTTTAATTTAAAATATAATAACTTGACTATTTATTTATATTATAGTAAAATATTAATATAAAATAATAGGAGAAAACATTATGGTAATTTTAACAGTATGGACATGGTTAACACCATTACTTGTAGGCGTTGGTTGTTTATTAATTGGTGGTATTGCAGGATTCTTTATTGCAAGAAAAGCATTCCAAAAATATTTGGAAAAGAACCCACCTGTAAATGAAAAGATGATTCGTGCTATGATGCAACAAATGGGTCGTACTCCATCAGAAAAGCAAGTAAGACAAATCATGGCATCTATGAACCAAGCTAAATAGTCGTGACAAAAGTTGCGGCTTTTTATAATTATGTTATTAGCTATAAATAACGATTTAATTAAAATTGCATTAGCAATGTTTAGCGCATTTGGCTTCTTAGTATTGTTTTATTTGTTTATTATAGTAACTAGGAAGATAATGTATAAACAAAAATTAAAACAAGCAAGCGACAAATTCAAAAATGATCGTCAATCAAAGATTTATTATATAGTATATCAATATAACGAAGTGTTAGAAGAAGATATAATTAAAAATTTTGATTGTGATAAAGAAGTTATTATTAATGACTTAAATGATTTACTTAGTGCTAATGTGATAATAAAAACAATTAAAGATAACAACGCTTATTATAAGATTAACAAATAAAAGGATAACTTCATCAAGTTATCCTTTTTAATAATTTATAGGTTGTTCTGTATGATTTAAAATTCTCTTGATATTTTCGATGTGCTTTAAATAAATTATTAAGCATATTAGAAAAGTAAACAAGAAGAACCACAAATTTAAAGGCCAGAAAGCAGAATTTTCATAATAGTCTAAACTTAGTATTAAAAACTCACCACTAAAAATACATAAACTTAATACAATAAGAAGTGTAATTAATGCAGTTAATAAAGAACTGAAAGAAACTAATTTTGTTACTTTTTTGCATACAAGGAAAATAAGTATACAAATAGGAATTAGTAATGGAAAGTAACCAAAAATGGCACCACTACCACATGCAACACTTTTGCCTCCTTTGAATTTTAAGAAGACTGAGAATGTATGACCCAAAACAGCTGAAAATCCATATACCATTGGGCTTAACAAACACCATCTAACAGGTAAAATATTAAACATAAACAAGAAGACAAATAAACCTCCCTTTATCATATCACATAGATATGTAAGAATTGCATATTTTTTACCAAGTAACCTTCCTGTATTAGTAGCGCCTATATTATGTGAGCCTTCTTTCCTAATATCTATTCCCTTCATTTTGCCAAACAAAAATCCAAAAGGAATTGAACCTAATAGGTATGATAATATTAAGAAGAAGAACTTAAAGAACCAATCTAGCATAACTTTCTCCCTTTTTAGATATTATACTATTTATTATCATAAAAAACAATAATTAAATTTATACATAAGGAAATAATCGTGTATTTTTATCGATAATTTAATATATTCAAATATATACATATGAGTATATTTAAGCATATAATATTAGCGTTGACAATTATTTAAATATGTGCTATAATATAAATATGAGTGAATTTAATAATTTGCTAGATTATTAGAATTAATTTAAGGAAGGAATATTTATATGGCTAAAAATGTTTATGATGAAAGTAAGATTCAAGTCTTACAAGGATTAGAAGCTGTAAGAAAAAGACCTGGTATGTATATTGGGTCTACTGACTCAAGAGGTTTACATCATTTGATTTGGGAAGTAGTTGATAATTCAATCGATGAAGTACTTGCAGGTGAATGTAATAACATCAAAGTTACTATTAAAAAAGATAATAGCGTTGAGGTTAGTGATAATGGCCGTGGTATTCCTATTGGTATGCACAAGACTGGTAAACCAACTCCTCAAGTTGTATATTGTCAACTTCATGCAGGAGGAAAATTTGGTGAAGACGGCGGATATAAAGTATCTGGTGGTTTACATGGTGTTGGTTCATCTGTAGTTAATGCATTAAGTGAATGGGTTGAATTAACTATTCACAGAGATAAAAAGATATATTTCCAAAGATTTGAAGATGGTGGAAGTAAAATCAATAAGCACCAAATTTTAGGTGAAACTAAAAAAACAGGTACAACAGTTCATTTTAAACCTGACCCTAGTATCTTTTCTACAACTATTATTGATTATAAAACATGTGCGATAAGGTTAAAAGAAGCTGCTTATTTATTGAAAGGTTTAAAAATAGATTTATTAGACGAAAGAACTGGTAGAAACGATTCTTTCCAATATCATAATGGTATTGTACAATATATTGATGAAATGGTAGCTGGAAAACAAAAAACACATGATACTATTTTCATTGAAGGTATTTGGTATAGAGACACTGAAAAGAAAACGGCCGGTGTACAAATAGAAGCTGCTTTACAATATACTGACAAATCATATTCAGAAAACATTATTTCATTTGTAAATAATATAAGAACTCATGATGGTGGAACTCACGAAGTAGGATTTAAATCTGCAATTACAAAAGCATTTAATGATTATGCTAGAGTAAGAGGCCTATTGAAAGAAAAAGATTCTAATTTAGAAGGAGTAGATATTCGTGAAGGCTTAACAGCAATTATTTCTATTAAAGTTCCAGAAGATTTATTAGAATTTGAAGGTCAAACAAAAAATAAACTTGGTACAGCAGAAGCTAAAACAGCAGTTGAAAGTGTAGTTGGTGAAAGACTAAGCTTTTATCTAGCTGAAAAGGGCGAAATTGCAAATCAATTAATTGAAAAAGCTATTAAAGCGGCTAAGGTAAGAGAAACTGCAAGAGAAGCTAGAGATAATGCAAGAATGATAAAGCAAAAAGTCACTAAGACTGCAAATTTATCAGGAAAGCTTACTCCAGTACAATCTAAAAATCCACAAACTAATGAATTGTTCTTAGTAGAAGGTGATTCAGCTGGTGGATCAGCAAAACAAGGTAGAGATAGAGCATTTCAAGCTATTTTACCTTTAAGAGGTAAAGTTTTAAACGCTGAAAAAACAAGAACAGAAGAACTACTAAAAAATGAAGAAATCATGTCAATAATATACACAATTGGTGCAGGTTATGGTGATGATTTCAACATTAATAAATGTAATTATAATAAAGTAATTATCATGACCGATGCTGATGATGATGGTGCTCATATTCAAATATTGTTATTGACATTCTTCTTTAGATATATGAAACCTTTAATTGAGGCAGGAAAAGTATATATTGCTTTACCACCTCTTTATAAGATTAGTAATAAAAATCAAATAGAATATGCATGGGATGATGATGAATTAGAAGAAAAATGTGAAAGAATCAAGAATTATTCAATTCAAAGATTTAAAGGCTTAGGTGAAATGAATTTTAGTCAACTTTGGGACACAACAATGAACCCTGAAACAAGAACTTTAATTCAAGTTAATATAGAAGATTTCTCAGAAGCCGATGAGCAAGTTGCCATATTAATGGGTGATGATGCTGATTCAAGAAGAGATTGGATTGATAATAATGTAGTATTTGACTACGAAGATAACTTCACATTAGAGGAGGCAGACGTAGATGGCCAAGAAAAAGATTAGTGATATAATTGAAAAATTTTCTAGAGAAACTATTTTGCATGAAAATTTAGAAGATATCTTTTCTGAAAGATTTTCAAGATATTCTAAATATATTATTCAAAACCGTGCGATTCCTGATGTAAGGGATGGTTTAAAACCAGTTCAAAGAAGAATTTTGTATGCAATGTTTAAATTAGGCATTTTCCATAATTCTTCATATAAGAAATCAGCAAGAATTGTTGGTGAAGTAATAGGTAAATATCACCCTCATGGTGACACTTCTGTATACGAAGCTTTAGTTCATATGAGTCAAGATTTTAAGATGTTACTTCCTTTGATTGATATGCATGGAAATAATGGTTCTATAGATGGTGACGGTGCAGCTGCTATGCGTTATACTGAAGCTAGACTTTCTATATACGCAGAACAATTATTACAAGATTTGCAAAAGAAAACAGTTGGTTTTGTACCTAACTTTGATGATGAAGAATATGAACCTACAGTTTTACCAGCTAAATATCCTGCTTTATTAGTTAATGGATCATCTGGTATTAGTGCTGGTTATGCTACAGATATACCACCTCATAACATTAATGAAGTTATGAATGCGGTAATTTATCGTATTAACCATCCTAATTGTAAACTTAAGGACTTACTAAAAATAGTTAAAGGTCCTGATTTCCCTACTGGAGGTATTGTACAAGGTGGAGATCAAATCGAAGAAGCATTTAGAACAGGTAAAGGCAAAATTGTAGTAAAGAGTAAAACTGAAATTATTGAAACTGACAAGATTAAACAATTAATTATTACTGAAATTCCTTATGAAGTTGTTAAATCTGCTTTAGTCAAGAAAATGAGTGAAGTATACGTAGCTAAAAACGTTACTGGTATCATTGAAATAAGAGACGAAAGTGATAGACAAGGTTTAAGAATTGTAGTTGATATTAAGAAGGATGCTAACGCTGAATATATTAGAGATTTCTTCTTTAAAACAACTGAACTACAAAAGAATTATACTTATAACATGGTAGCTATTGCTGATAAGAGGCCAGTAGTAATTGGATTAGTTGATGCAATTGATTATTATATTGACCATCAAAAAGAAGTAATTACTAACAGAAGTAATTTTGAACTTAAAACTGCTAAGGCAAGGCTTCATATTGTTGAAGGTTTAATCCAAATGGTTTCTATATTAGATGCTGTAATTAAAACTATTAGAGAATCCACTAATAAACGTAATGCAAAAGAAAACTTAATGAGTATTTATTCGTTCTCTGAATTACAATCTGAAGCAATTGTTAATTTACAATTATATAGATTAACTAATACAGATATAGTAGCATTAAGAAATGAAGAAAATGAGCTTAAGAGAAATATTGCTGAACTTGAAGAAATACTTTCTAATGAATCAAAATTATTAAATGTAATTGTTAAAGAACAACAAGAAACATTAAAATTATTATCCACTCCTAGAAAGACATTCATCCAAGATGAAGTAGATGAATTAATCGTAGAAGAAGCTAATTTAATTCAAAAGGAAGAAGTTACAGTGCAAGTTACTAAAGCTGGTTATATTAAAAAGATCTTCCCTAAACAATATAAGATTGAGGAAGAACATAAATTTAAAGAAGATGACTTCTTGGTTAATGAATATAACTGCTTCACAACTGATGTAATGCTTTTATTTACAAATAAAGGCAATTATGTATATTTGCCTCTTACAAAAGTTGCTGATGTTAGACATAAAGATATGGGATATAATGTATCTACTTTAGCTAATATTGCTCAAGATGAATATATCGTATCATCAATTCCTGTAAGTAGTTTTGATGATGAACAATACATCCTATTCACAACAAAATCTGGTTTAATTAAGAGAACTTTAGTTAAAGAATTTAAAGCAGTTAGATTCTCAAATGCTTTAATGGCTACTAAATTAGCACCAGATGATGAAATTGTAAGCATTGACTCATGTTTTGGTAAAAATAAAGAAATAGTTGTAGTAACTAAAGAAGGATTTATTAACCGTTATGAATCAGAAGAAGTAAGTGTATATGCACCTGCATCATTAGGGGTAAAAGCTGTAGAACTTAAGAGTAGACCAAATGATGCTGTTGTTATTGGTAGATATGCAACACCAAAAGATTATATCATTTTAATGCAAGAAAAAGGTGGTCTTACTCGTATTAAGGTAGATGATGTTTTCAAAGGCCACAAAAACAACGTTGGTAAATCAATGATTGAAATGAATAAGAAAACACCAAACAAAGTTGTATCAGGTGAAATCATTCATAAAGACAATTTACAAGAAACTAATTTAAGTGCTTTCGTTATTGGAAAAGATGGATATCAAGAATTTGAATTTTCTAATTTAAAATCTTCAAATCCAAGTTTAGGTAAAAAGGTTAGTTTATCAGCTATTGGCAAACCAAAAACTATTCTTATCCAAAAGAATGATGTGGATTTAAATAATTAATTATTAAATATGCCTTTTTGAGCAAATTAATTTAATTTAGTGGGTGATTAACTGGCTAAAATTATACAAAAAGGCTTATTTTAAAAAAAGAAAGAGTGAAAATTATGTCGTGTGTAGAAAACATAACTAAATTTATTGTTCCAAATGATGTTATTTGTTCGTTATGCAATATATATAAATTTATTGGTAAGAATGATCTTTATGAGGAAATATCGAAAGATGATTTAAAACAAATCTATAATCAAACTTTAGAACATGATACATATTATCTAGCAAAACTAATTGAAATTGATGTTACTGATGCAAGACAAAAGATCATAATCAACAAAAACAGCGAAGGAAGAACTAGAGACGAGAAAGTATTAGTGAATATCAAAGAAGTACTAAAAACTTTCCAATATCAGGCCAAAAAACAAGTTATAACAACTTCAAGTATTCTAAACCTAATAAATTACATATATCCTAATCAAAACGTTAAATATGATGTAATTAAAGAAGAAAAGAAGAATACTTACTATAAAGTCACTACAGGAAGCAAAAGAACATTGATTGATGATATATGTTCTCATTTATCACGTTTAGAGAACGGCTCTATAGAAGATTTAATTTTAACTTGCAGCTTAATAGTAGATATATATGCAATAAAACCATTTACAATGTATAATGATACTATTACATATATCTTACTTTACTTGATGTTATTAAAATCAGAACTGTATTCAATTAAATATGTAAGCTTATTTAAGGAAATATATGATAATAAAAAAGCATTTGACAGTGCATTAACTGAAGCTTGCTACAATTACCAACAAGGTTTTCCTCAAACATTAACATTTATTCGCTTTATGATGAGTTCAATTACAAAGATCTGTATAACTGCAGATAAGATTGTTAAAAACTACCAGGAAGAGCAAAACGCTAATAAAGGCGATAATATTGAAAATACTATCATGAATTTAAATAACATTTTCACAAAGGATGAAATTAGAGCAAATCATCCATACGTGTCAGAATCAACCATTAACAGAGCTCTAACTAAATTAAGAGATGAAAACATAATAAGACCTCTTGGTAAAGGTAGAAGCGCAAAATGGATTAAAATCGGTTTACGATAAAATGATAAATATAATTACCAAGCTTTCAGATATTAAGCTTATCTGAGAGCTTTTTTATTTGCTTTGTTAATAACCTAAATTCCTAATAAAAATTATACACGTATTTTTATAGCGTTATTAACCTTGTTTTAAGGAAAAATGACGCTTTTTTTGTTATTTGCTTGACTTTTTTGTTTAATACGTGTATAATTATACACGTATAGGAGATATATTAAATGGCAGAGTTAATCAAAGTAAAAAACAAAAATGGTACTACTTATCTTTATGAAAACAAAACTATTT
>JAZLLM010000044.1:0-2289 GCA_045598145.1 Bacilli bacterium
CTTCCAAACTGATATGTTTTTGCAAGACGTTCCAACGCATATTTGTCCCCTGTTTGGGAAAATTCGTTTATCGCCTTAAACATTTTCAAATCTGTTTCCGGTGTATTTATTTGCCAATAGATGTCAAACAATTCATTCGAATAAAAATTGGGGCCTGTAATTTTAATGGCTTTTTCGTATAATTCTGTTGAAACAATTAAATCTTGTTCTACGCCAGTACCTTCTTTATAAAATTTAGCTAATTGAATGTAAGCTTGTGGTTCATTATTATTAATTAGATTTGTTATTATTGATTTAGCTTCATCAAATCTATTGTTTTTAGCCAATTGTTCCGATTGTTGAAGTGTATTCCGTAATGACCCGATTTCCATATTTCTTATTTTAGCGAATTTATGTAAATATTCAATATATAATCTATCAAAGTACTGGGGGGGTTTATTAGATAGGAGTGCCATTATTGCTTTATATGCATATGTGTAGTATTCTTCTGCATAGTGAACCGGGTTCGGCCCCCATTTATGGAAGCTATCTGCTAATACATTAAACGGTATCCTAACATATTTGCAATTTATATTTGATATCAGGTAATTTTCAAATTCAACTTCTTTTAATATTCTGGTGTCGTCATATTCCCAGGTATATTTTGAATCCAATATGTTACAATTGGATCTGTCTGTAGTGTTAATAATTCCATCTTTTTGGATATAAGTGGGCGATTCTATTACTTCAACTAGGATTATTTTGTCTCCATAACGGTTTTTACAGAATTCAATAAATAAATCCAATATATTTTTTAATTCAATAGGATTAGAATCTATAATTTGTATCTCTTTGATTTTGTGGTATTTTTTTATCGAATTAATTTTCACATCCGTGAAATCATTGGTCAAATATACTGTTTTATTTTCATCATATGTTACTTTTACCATCCCATATGCAATCACGCGTGGATCTATGATTAACCATTCAGAACCACTTTTTTGTAATTTGTCTATAATTTCATGATTACAATCTGCTAACATCATACGCTTATCAAAATTATGTCCTTCAAAGTCTTCTTTGGACATATCTAATATTGGAGTACCAATAAATTGGCTAAGGTAATTACAACCCTGATAGAATGTGTTAATTTGTATATTATTGTCCTGGCCACCAATGTATAATGCATCCCTGGAAACACATGAACCCCAAATGTCTACTGTTGGATGATTTATTTTTGTTAGGGCCTCTAGTGATTTTTTTGCTGTATTTGACCCATACTCGATTGCTAGTTTTAAGAATTCAATAGCTTTTGACAGATCGCATGGAATACTTCTATCGCCGCTATAAAGTAAACCTATATATTCTGCAGCTTTTGAAGATTTTTCACACAGCTGGGTCTTCGCATAAGATAATAATTCAATATCATATTTTGGACAATTAGCCTCCCATAACATATCCATGTATTGGGGTATAGCCCACTTATTTCCCAGTTCGACAGAGCTTTTCATCAGCTGTATTGCTTTGTGAATATCTTTGGTTATGCCTCTGCCACACCATATGGCATTTGAGTAGCGCTCTATGGAGTAGGGGTTTTTATTTTCTGCCGATTGTGAAATTACTCTGATTAATTTTTCGTTGAGTGTTTCATCATCTAGTTTCCAAATATAATCAAATAAGTGGTTAGGGTCGACATAAGTAAGATCATTTAATTCATAATTTGTGTTAAACTTTAATTTATTGTAAATTTCATCATTTTTTAGGTAAAATCCAAACATTATTTCAAAATGGACGTCCGGGATGGAGATTAAGTGATCTATTTCTTGTGTTAATATTATGCCATTTTGTTCAGCAGTGTTTTCAAATAGGATATGCTTCATTTCAGCAGGTATTTTTTGTATGGCGTTATACAATGTGATACCTGCCTCTGTAATAGTTGTTCTTGGTTTACGTTGTTTTGTTGATGCATATGCTAATTTAATTGATTGTAATGCGTTAAATGGTGTACAATATTTGTAATAATAATAAAAATCAGATGAATCTCTTACGGTACACTCTTTGACATCTGATTTAATGAAGATTATATTGGTTTTTGAGTTAGGCGTAGATATTTTTAATTCCTTGGGTGTATAGAATGTTCCTGGTTTTTTTGTAAGTATAATAATTGCTCTATAGGATGCATTTGTATTTCTGGAAGTAATTTTTATGAATGTTTTTTCACAAGTTATTTCCTTATCGAAATTATATTTTGATAAATCTATATTGATTAATATAGAATTTTTCGCAGAAGTGTCCTTAGGGGTAAATGAA
>JAZLLM010000045.1:0-34787 GCA_045598145.1 Bacilli bacterium
TCAAGTATTAAAAAAATACCTATCACTTTAAAGGAAATTGAGAATGAAGAGCTAATGGCAAACAAGTGGTTAAAACTAATTGAATATGCTAATCAGTATCCATTAGTTTCATAAGTTTTCATAACTTATTTGACACTACCGTTTAATGAATATTGTTGATTAGTTAGCATTGAACGAACAATAGTCTTTGATTGATGAACTTTTATACCATTTTTATGTTTCTGCATTTAAAGCAACTAAAAAGTTTTCTTTTTAATTAAATAGAAGATATAAGTACATTATCTACATTTGATTTAGCTAAATCAATGTCAATATCTTCCAAAATTAATAATTTTATGTTACCATATTACATATAGACCTCATTTTATTTTGGTGTGACAACTTTTTATATTTGAGGTCTTTTTTACGTCAAAATAGGGCTTTAAATAAGCTGGGGTCAACCCCAGATTATTTTAAAGGAGTCAAAAACCCCAAACAAATTTAAATACTCGGTATTTTACCAATTAATATTAGTGGTAGAATACCTTTTTAATATATATCTTAAGAATTAGTAATATAATGATGAAAACTTATAAATAAATAATATACATTAATTAAAGCGTCAAAATATAAATTTAACCTATATTAAGTAATATTTTAATAATATTCATAAAAATAGGAGATATAAGAGTAATTAATTTGAGGGATTTGAAAAACGCAAACTAGTTTATTGAATCATTATGTAGGAACTTTTTTCTTGAAATAAAGTATTAAAAATGATAAAATATAAATATGAAAAAAATAAAAATATGTTTAATTTTAAGTTTATTAATAATTATAAGTTCATATATAAATGTATTTGCTTATGATATATTTGGTGGAATTAATTCTGTCACTTTAGTAGAAAGTGAAGAAATGTATGGTGGTGTGCTTTATGAGCATAATATTATTAATAGTTCATATTCAAGTAATTCAAAATTAGATAGAGATGTTTATACTTATACTATTCCATCTAACTCAAATGATGTTAAGTTAGCTACTTGGACCTATTCTAGTCAAAATGGATATCAAAACAAAAATTTGATGGATATTGCAAGTGATTATGAAAAATGCCATCCTGGTTATGTTGTTTTGGGAGGAATAAATACTGAAGGTTATGTAGCAAGTTTAGATAGTAATAGTGTAAATGAATTAACTAATGCTTTTATACAAGATGGAGATGTTATTAGGAAAGATATTAGTGCAGAAGAAACAAAAGAAATGATTGCATTACTTCCTGGTGGAGCTCATGTAATAAAAAGAGTACCTTCTACAAGTGCTAACCCATATTTGTATATTTATGATAATGATGGTATAAGTGAGCATTTAGAAATTAAATATATAAATACTTTACCTACAAAAGGAGAGATTTCTGTGCTTACACCAAGCTTAAGTACAAACCTAGATTTAAGCTCATATAATGTTTATGAGTGCTATTATGATTTATATCGTGTAACTACAAACTTTCCTGGTGGATGTATTAGTGGAAGCAATTATGGTATTTTTTTAAAAGGACATGTTGTTAACCAAATAAATTTAAATAACATTAATTCTGTACAATTAACAAAATTTTATATTGTTAGTGATAAAGAATTAAATATAACAGAAAACATAAAAATTAAAGTTCAATATGATTATTTAGATGAATTTGGCAGTGTTGAGTCTGCTGTAGGTTACTGGTTTAAGTATTTAGAGAATGGTGTAGTTTGTGATGCAAATTATAAAGTTTATTTAGATATTGAGGGAAGATATGCAGCTAATTATGGTTCACACGATTATTGGAAAAGTGTATACAAAGAAAGAGCAGGCATAGGTTTTAAAGAAAACGGTGATATAATAATACTTGCAGCGAACACTAATACTGGTGGACCAACACAATATGAAGTTGGTGAATATTTTAAGATGTTTGGATGTACTGATGCTTATCAGTTTGATGGTGGGGGTTCAGTAACTTTTATTAAACGAAATGATTTGGGTAAATTTGAAATGCTGAATACTCCCGCAGATGGTGTGCCTAGAACTATTCTTTCTGGTTTATTTATAGTAGCTAAAGTTTCAGATATTAATTTAGAGTGCAAGCTAAATGCTGATGATTCAATAAATATAAAAGCTATTATTAATGATTCTACTACTTTTGATAAACTTTATTTAACATATATTGATAATGGAGTAGAAAGTGAAAGAATAGAATTTACTACTAATAATATAAATGTTAATAATTTAGTAAGAGGTAAGACATACCAATATAATTTATATTTAGAAAATGAAGGAATTATAACTAAGTCTTTAAAAAGTGGCTCATTTTTCGTACCATATAAAGAATCAAAAGTAGATTATGTAAAGGCTGATATTGAAGGAAGTAACATCAATATCAAGGTTTATATTGATGATATCGACGAAAGAGTAGATAGCGCATATATCAGCATCGGAATTAAGAATTATACAAAATTAGAAAAAGTTGATGATTATTATTGCATAAGTATAAAAGATGAAGCTAATATATATGATCCCTTAAATTATAGTATTAGGTATAAATATAATGATGGCTTTAATGATAATGATATATTTGAAACTGATGCAAAATTCATTGTAGATTATAATGTATATAATTATGGAATTATCGCAAGAGTAAATGCATTCTTTGAAGAATTATTAAAATAAAATATAACAAGTATAGCTAAAATAAAAAAATCTTGCAAAACTTTGACAAATAATATACAATATTGGTAATGGAGAAAAACGCGATGAAGAATAAATTTAGTAAAATAGAATTATTTTCATGCATAAGTTTAGCAGTATTTGTGGTTGCATGGATTATATATGGTTTATGTTATAATCCAGGATATACTCTTACAGATATTGGTTTAGGTTTTAGACATGGGTTTATTGATTATTTTAAAGCAAGTAGTAGTAAAGTAATATTTGGTATTATATGTTTACTTGTACTCCTTACATTTAGCTCATATTGGTGCGTTTATGTTATTAGGAACAAGTTTCTAACATTTGGTCCTATATATTTGATTTTGTTATTTGCATCAGTATTGTTTATGAATGGATATTATAATGTTGTATATCAAATTGATGGACTAATACTAATTGAAATTTGTTTAATTATAAATTTATTCTTTAATACCGTATGTTCATATTATTTATACATCATTAACAAAGAAAGAAAGAAGAAGGAAGAATAAAAATGGCAAGAAGATCATTATTTGGTGGTTTATTTGGAAGAAAAGAAGAAAACGAAGAAGTAGTTGAAAATAAGGAAGAAGTTGAAGAAACTTTAGAAAATATTGAACCTGCTTTAGAAGAAATAAAAGAAGAAGCAGAACCAGTAGCTAAAGAAGAAAAAGAAGAAACAGAATTAGTAGCTAATGAAACTACAATTGAAGAAGAAAAATCTGAAGCTGAAGTAGTAATTGAGGAAGCTCCTACTGATGAAGCTAAAGAAGCTGAAGTAGTAATTGAGGAAGCTCCTACTATTGAAGCTAAAGAAGATGACACAGTAATTGAAGATGTTCCTACTATTGAAGTTAATAAAGAAGCTCCTACTGAAGATGCTAAGGAAGAAAAGAAAGCTCCTAAACCAAAAGCTAAGAAAGCTCCTAAAAAAGAAGAAAAACCAGCTAAACAACAAAAGACTGATGATGAAGATTCTGATGAAGAAGAAGATGATAATGAAGAAGATGTTGAAGAAGAAGCTACAGAAGTAGGTTTTAATAAAAATGTATTATTAAAATTAAAAGGTGCATCTACTAGAGTACAAACAATGTATTCTGATTTACGTAACGCTCTTCAAGATTATAAGCAATTAAAATTTAAGTCAAACAATACTGGTGATACATATGCACTTAAAGGAAAAGTAATAATTAAAGTTACTATCTTCCCTAAAGCTTTAAAGGTTTATTTTGCATTAGATCCTAATGCTTATCCAGTAAGTAGATTCCATCATAAGGATATGTCTGAAATTAAGAGATATGAATCAATACCTCTAAGATTAAGAGTTGCTTCTGAAAGAGGATATAAATATGCTCTTGAATTAGTTGATGAATTGGTTAAGAAAGAGGAATTAATACGTTCTAATGTTAAAGATGTAGACTTTAAAGAAAACTTTAGTGCTACTTCTAAAGAATTATTAGAAGCATATAATGGTGGAGATTTCATTAAAGAAAATTGTTCTAAAGAAGAAAGTAATGCATTACCTGATTCATTAGCTAAAAAAGGCATGCTTTATGAAAATAGAGAACCTTTCAAAGGCGAAAAGGTATGGGCTGAAATTAGTGTTGGTGAATTATCTGCAGCTTTCAAATCAAGTTATGTAATTGATTTAAATTTATTAAAGGATGTAGGATTGGTAGATAAAGAAGCTACACATTTAAGAATCACTTCTAAAAATAATTGTTACAAAGCAATTACTGTAAAAGCTGATGATTTCGAAAATGAAGCAATGAAGATGATTATGATTGCAGGCGGTAATGTTATAAAAATGATTAACTAAAATCTTGACACAAACTTAAATAGTTTGTGTCTTTTGTTTTTTGGATTGACAATTATAGTACTTCGTGTTAAAATAGAAAATGGCATATTATATAAAAAATATTTTTGAAAGGAGAAAATATGAAGAGTTATTCAATAAAGTTATACATCATTTATACCTTTATTTTTATATTAACTGCTTTAGGATTTAGTCTTGCATATGTTACTATAACTAATGAATATGTAAGTAATACAGCTTGTAAAAATCTTGAAGGCATGGATATGAGCGTAGCTGTTAATGTAAATAGAAAAGTAAGCGCTGATTATAATAATTTCTTGAAATTAGTTAATGATTCAAAAGAAACTGCTTTAGAAGAAGATACTCCAACTATTTTCGCTGAAGTAATAAATAATAAAAACGATTTTAGTATAAATGGCATTAGTGAAATTAAATATGGTTATTATTATAATTCACTATGTTATATTGATGGAAATAGTTTTTCTATTACAAGAGAAAATCAATATGCTAATAATAATTTTGCTATTTTAAATTATTCAGAAATTTTAACAAATTATAGTGATAAAAATTACTATTGTGTATTTAGATGTGGTGATATATTTGCATATTTTGATTGTGATGAATACATATTAGCTGATATTAAAGATGTTAGCGGCATGCCTGATAATTATTTCATTATTTTAACTAGTGATGGTGAAATAGTATATCAAGAAGACAAAAACAGAATTAATAAGCTTTATAATGATGTTACAACTTTATTAACTGATGAATATGATGAATTAATTAATAACTTAGATAATACAGGATATAAAGCACTTAATTTTGATGGTGTTAAGAGCTTCGTAGTTCATTCTCCTTTATTCTCTGATTTAGCATCATATACAAATGCTAATGGAGATAAGACATATAATGCATACAATTTGTTATATGTATTTAATAAAAAGGATGCAATAGCAAGTATGAATTATTTAACTGTATCATTAGCTGTAGTATTTGTTACCGCATTCTTAATAGTCAATGCTGGTCTTGCAGTTATATTGTTCTTATTTGTAAGAAAAGAACAAGATATGTCATCATCAAAACTTAGATATTTCTTTGCAAAACCATATGTAATATCAATTAATAAAAAAGGTAATATTAAATCATTTAATAGAACATGTCATGAATCATTAAAAGATTTACAAAATATTAAGACAGTATATGATTTTAAAGCATATGAATGTAATGATGAATTAATTAAATTAGTTAAAGCACAAAAGAGCTTTACTATTGAAGCTAAGAATAAGGATGATAATAATTTATACATTAGATTTATCCCTATGAAGACAAGCTTTGGTTATGCTTTATTAGGTGAGGATATTACAATCCCATTATATGAAAACATTAGAAATACAAAGATTGCATTATATAATTCAGTAACTAACTTACCTAATAAGTTATTATTAGAAAAAGCATTAGATGCATTAATTGCAAATAGAAAGAATGAAAAAGGTACCGCTGCATTAGTTGCAATCGACACAGTTGATTTCGTTAAAATCAATAAGATGTTTGGTTTTAGTGCAGGTGATAGATTACTACAAGATACTAAAGAAATTATATTAAACAGTGTTGATGGCTTTAATACAACTATTTACAATATTAGAACAAGTATCTTTATGATATTATTCTATGGAGCTAAAGACTTTAATGAGATATTAAGCTGGTCTAAGAAGATTACTAATGAATTTGGTAAACCAGTAGAGATTAAAGAAAATTATTTAACATTAGCTGAAGTAAAAATGGGTATTTACAATATTCCGCTAAATACTGATAATTTAACTCCAGACTCAATTTATGACTGTGCATTCTCAGCTTTGGAAAGAGCTAAGAGTTCAAGATTAATTAAATGTGCTACATATAACTCAGAATTTGGTCAAATGTTATCAAGAGACCAATTAATGGAGCAAGATTTATTCAAAGCTATAAAAGAAAAGAATTTCATAATGTATTATCAACCACAATACAATTCCAAGAAGGGTAAGATTGTTGGTTTTGAAGCTTTAGTAAGATGGGATAATCCTAAATATCGTTATGAAACTCCTGAACATTATATTTCTTTAGCCGAAAGAAATGGTATGATTATTGACTTAGGTCATATAATCATTGAAGAAACATTTAGATTCGCTAAGAAGATTGAAGCTACTGGTATTTCAATTTCTATGAATGTAAGCCCAGCTCAATTATTGCATAGTGGATTTGTTAATGAAATGATGGGATACTTTGATAGATTTAAACTTAAACGTGGATCTATTTGTATAGAAATTACAGAAACATTCTTGATGGAAAATTCAGAAGTAATGATTGAAAAATTAAGATTACTTCGTGACAAAGGATTTAGTATCCATCTAGATGACTTTGGTATTGGTTATAGTTCAATGTTATACTTAAAAGATTTACCAATTGATACAATTAAGATTGATAAAGACTTCATTAAGTTATTTACATCTGAAAAATTCTCTAAAGCAATCGTTACAAGAATCGTTCAATTAGCATTAGGACTAGATTTGAGCTTAGTCGCTGAAGGTGTTGAAAACGAAAAGCAAATGCAAGCTTTAAGTAAGATTGGCTGTGATGTAATTCAAGGTTACTTGATTTCTAAACCAGTTAATGAAGATGAAACAATTGCTTTAATTAAGAAATATAATGGTCGTTTCACAATGACTGATAGTGACTTTGCATTTAAAGAAGCTATGGATGTTGTAAATAACGAAAAGATTGAAGCTACAGTTGTGGAAGAATCTACTTCTTTTGAAAATAAGGAAGAAGAAAATGAAGAAAAAGTAATAGAAAATGAACCTACTGAAGTAGTAGAAGAAAATGAATCTACAGAAGAAAATAAAGATTCTATAGGTGAAGAAAGTGTAGATGAAGAAAATGAATCTACAGAAGAAATAGGTGACTAATATGATTTTAGAAACTGATAGAATGAATGATGGCTTATATATATTTTTAGCGATAATTGCTTTTATAGTAACTTGCTTATTAATATATTTAATTTATCGTTCAGTCAAGAAAGAAGAGAAAAAATTTAAAGAAGAAGCAATCAATTATATTGATGGTTTAATGTCAAAGGCTGAATTAATTTCAGATGTAAGTGCTTATATCTCAAGATCAAGTGCTGTTGAATTTTCTTTATTATTAATCGATATTGATAAATTCTCAAACATTATTGAGGCTTTTGGTAAAGAAGAATCAGATAAGATTATTCAAAGAGTAGTTTATATTTTACTTGATGCTTTACCATCAAGAATTGAACTTGCAAGAGTTAAGGATGACCAATTTGTTGCTTTTGCTAGAGGTGAGTATAGTCATAATGATGTTGAAGAATTAGCTCAAAATATTTTAGAGACATTACGTAAACCAATTCAAGTTTATGGAGATAATGAAATTAATATCACTGCTAGTATTGGTATTGCATACTACCCAATGCATGGTAGACAATACAAGGAATTGGTTGATGACGCAGAAATTGCTTTATACATTTGTAAGAAGCAAGGTGGTAATGAATATAAAGTATATTCTATGGAAAATATGACTGAAAGTGAAAACTTAGAATATTATAACCAAATCAAGAAAGGTATGAAGAACAAAGAATTCTGTTTATATTACCAACCTATGATTGATGTAAAGAATCAAAAGTTATTCGCTGTAGAAGGATTATTAAGATGGAATCATCCTGAACACGGATTATTATCACCTTATAAATTCATTAATATCATGGAGCAATCAGGTGATATTAATTGGGTTGGTTTATGGGGATTAGAGTGCTTAATGACTGAATATGAAAGTTTAACAATTAAGTATCCTGGTCTTGATATTAAGATGACAATGAATCTTAGCCCTAAACAATTAATTAACCCTGATTTAGTAAGTGATTTCCAAAAGGTACTTAAGAAGAGTAGAGTTGGAGCTAACAATATTGTTTTAGAAATTGAAGAATTTGCTATATTTGAAAGACATGCAGCTATCAAACAAAACTTAGCTGATTTAAGTAAATTAGGGTTTAAGATTGCAATTGATGGTTTCGGATTAGATTATAGCACACTTGCAAAATTAGAAAAGATGCCTGTAGATATGATTAAGATTGACAACGATTATTTAACTGATGAAGACAATGCCTTCTTAATGAATAAATACGTTGATATGTTAGTTGAATATACAAACCAAGAAAATAAGATTATTGTAAGTGAAGGTATTGAAGATGATGATATGATGAATAGAGCACTTGCTAGTGGCCTATCAGTAATGCAAGGATATCATTTTTCAAAACCAATTTCTTCAGATGATTTAGAAGAATATATCAAAAACGAAGGTTGGAAAAAACAAGTTGTTAGTGAAGAAATCAAGGAAGAAACAATTGACACAATTGGAGAAGATGAAGACGATTTTGATCCTAATTTTGTAAAGCCTATGGTTAAAGAAAAAGCTCAAAAAGAAAAAGCTCAACCAAAGAAGGTTATATTTGACCATTCAATCATCAATGAAACTGAAGCTGCATTAGAAGATATTACAGAAGATTCACTAGAAGAAGAGGAAGTATCTACAGATGATGCAACTGAAAATAATACAGAAGAAGATACATCTTTAGTTGATACAACTAATGAAGAATCTTCTAATGATGAAGAAAACAAAGAAAATACAGAAGAAAATTAATTAGGAGATTTTAATGAACTTTAGTGATTATAGGTATTATTTGTGGTTAGCTATTAGTGCCTTAATCGTTTTAAGCTTATCTTTTTTCTCGATTAAAAAGAATTGGACATTTAAAAAAGCTACATATGTAATGAGTATAGTAGCCGTATTAAGTGAGCTTACAAAGATTTTCGCACATATTAGAGGTTTAAACAATTCTTTAGATACAACAGCCGGTGGCTATATTCGTCCTGTTGCTTTGCCATTTCATTTGTGCTCTATATTAATATTTGTAATATTCTATATGGCCATATCAGATAACAAAGAAAGAATTGAAAAATGTAAGAGTTTTTTGGTACCTATTGGTATTTTTGGTGGCTCATTAGCATTAATTCTTGCTACATCAGGAATTGAATTTAATAAACCTCAACCATATCAATCCTTTATTTATCATGCTGCATTATTATGGTATGCTATATATTTACTAAAAACTAAACAGGTTAGTTTAAATACTAAAGACTTTATAAGAAATGTAGTTGTACTTTTCTCTTTATCAATTGTAATGATATGGATAAATGGTGCACTACAAATATATGAAACAGTTAATTTTTTCTTTGTATGTAAACCTCCTGTAGATGGACTTCCATTCTTGAATTTAAAGCATGGATGGCATGTATATTATATTAATTTATGTATTACTGGTTTAGTATTAGAATTTATTATTCACTTACCAGGAATAATTAAAGACAGAAAACAAAAGAAATTAGAATCAAATAATATCCATGCTTAATAGGCATGGATTTTATATTACATATAATATAAGAAAGATATATCTTTTTATTATAGACTTATTATGATATAATAAGAAAAGCGAAAGAAGAACTATATTATGATTAAACATTTAGAAACAACAAAAGGAAAAGCAATAAATATTTTAATGCCTTGGGAAGAATATCCTAGACCACAGCTTGTTAGAAATGCTTGGTTAAATTTAAACGGTAAATGGAAGTTTATGGCAATTAATAAAAGTGAGAAATTTAGTAGTGAAATAATTGTGCCATACCCAATTGAGAGCTTATTATCAGGTGTTAATAAAGTATTTCCAAAAGATACAGAATATTATTACATGAAAGAATTTAATGTGCCTTCTAACTTTAAGGGTAAGAATGTAATATTACATTTTGGTGCAGTAGATCAAATTACTAATGTTTTTGTTAATGAGCAATATGTAGGCAAAAACATAGGTGGATACCTTCCATTTTGCTTTGATATTACTTTATTCTTAAATGAAGGTATCAACAAAATTGAAGTATATGTTACTGATAATCTAGATAAGACTATACCTTACGGAAAACAATCAAATAAGCCTGGTAATATTTGGTACACTAATATAAGCGGTATATGGAAGACTGTTTGGTTAGAAGCTGTAAATAGCGTTGAATATATTAAAGATATTAAAGTAACAACTGATGGTAATAATGTTAGTATGAAGTTTAAAGGTATTAGTGAGGGTAGCGTTATAGTTAATCGTAACAGCTATAATATTGTTAATTCAACTTGTAACTTTAGGATAAATAATCCTAAGTTTTGGTCTCCTGAAAATCCATATCTTTATGATTTTAAAGTTAAAACAGAACATGATGAGGTTAGTAGTTACTTTGCATTAAGGGATATATGTATAAGTAAAATAAATGGAATTAATAGAATTATACTTAATGGTACGCCATATTTTATAAATGGTGTATTAGATCAAGGATATTATTCAGATGGTATTTATACAGCCTCTTGCTTAGATGAAATTAAAGATGATATCTTAAAGATGAAGGCTTTGGGATATAATACTTTAAGAAAGCATATTAAAATAGAAAATGAATTGTTTTATTATTTGTGCGATAAATTAGGCATGCTAGTAATTCAAGACATGGTAAATAACGGAAAAGTTCATTTCGTAAAAGATACATTACTTCCAAATATCGGAATAAAAGCATATAACGATTCTTTGTTTTTTAGAAAAAAGAAAACCAAACTTAATTTTTTAGATCAATCTAAAAAGAGCATAGAATATTTATACAACCATCCATGTATTGTATGCTATACAATATATAATGAAGGCTGGGGCCAATATAAGAGTAACAAGTTATATAAAGAATTAAAATCTTTAGATAATTCTAGATTGTTTGATTCTACATCTGGTTGGTTTAATCATAAATATAGCGATTTTAATAGTATGCATATATATTTTAGAAAGCTTAAAATCAAAGCAAAAGATAATAAAGCAACTATCATCAGTGAATTCGGAGGGTATATTTTCAAAGCGCTAGGTCATGTAGCAAATGAACAAAAAGCATATGGTTACAAAAAATGCGAAGGCTTAGAAGAATATAAAACTGAATATAAGAAATTATATTTAGAACAAGTAATACCACTTATATCAAAAGGTTTGTGCGGTGCTATATATACACAACTTAGTGATGTAGAGGATGAGGTGAATGGCATTTTAACTTATGATAGAGAAATAGAAAAAATAAATGCCATTGATACAGCGGAAATAATTGAAAAAATAAAAGAAGAAATGGATTTAATAAAATAACATATAAATCCCAAAAATAATAAAAAATTGAGCCTATATTTTAAAGTATAGGCTTATTTTTTATAACTGTTTTTTTTGAAAATGTATTCATTATTAAATTACTTTATTTCATAATAAATTAGTATGTTGAAAAAAGTGTAAAATTATAGTATAATATAATTTGTTTTTGGAGAATTTAAAATGACTAATATTTTAATTTTGAGAGAGGAATTAGTTTGCTTCTTGCTGTTACTATTTCTTTTCTTTATATCAATTAAATATAAAAAGGTAAGTGAGATAAAATATTTCTTAACTTTAATAGCTTTAGGAATAACTCATACATTGTTTGATGGCATTACTGTAATAATGGTAAATCACTTAGATACAGTTAATCCCTTATTAAACAAAATATGCCATTCAATCTTTTATGTTTCCGCATTATTGTATTGCTCTGTATTTTTACGTTATGTAGTTAGTATAGTTGAAGCGAATAAATTCATTACTAAGTTTTCGAAATTTATATATTTAGTTCCTATTATCTTTACAATATTAATCCCAATATTGGGAATAACTTATAAAGAGACTGAATATACAAATTATAGTTATGGACCAATTACATTTCTTGGATTTGGTATGGCCTTATTAGTGTTCTTCTTGGCTTTCTTCTTGGTATTATTTAATATTAAGAAGTTAAATAAATTTACAAGAAGAAGTTTAATACCAATGTGTGTAATTATGGCTATTACAATTGTAGTTCAAGCTTTATATCCACAACTATTATTTACAGGCGGAGATATTACTTTATTAACAATTGGTGTATTCTTTACTATTGCTAATCCAATGAATGACTTAGAATATGAGGCTCATAATGACACATTATCAATGCTAAATAATAGAAATGCATATACTAGAGATACTGTAGATTTAGATAACAAATATGGTAAAGAAGCATATAAGAGAATGTTTGCTTGTGTATCTTGTGACTTAAATGGTTTAAAGAAAATTAATGATACTAAAGGTCATGAGGCAGGAGATGAGTTAATTAGAGCTTTTGCGGAAAAATTAAAAGCGAACCTTAAAAACAGTTTTGGAATTTACCGTATTGGTGGAGATGAATTTGTAGCGTTTTACGAAAACACTAATGAAGAGATAATAGAAAAAGAAATAGAAAATTTATTACTTTCTTGTAAAAATGAAAGAACTAAAAACAATTATCTTGTAAGTAGTGCTGTTGCATATTCAATAGCAAGAGGTGATGATACAATCTTTGATGTTATCGAAAGATCAGATAAGAAGATGTATGAAAACAAGAAAATCTCTAAAGGCAATAGAAAAGAAAAAGAGTACATAGAAGAGAGGTTTTAAAAGACTATGGTTAATGATAAGAAAAATAATTTAATGTCTGCAGCCTTAAGTATTATCCTTGGTGTTTTATTTATTATATTTAAGAGTGAAGTTATAAGTATAGCAATGACTATCTTAGGTGCATTACTAATAATAATTGGTATTATTGATATTGTAAATAAACTTACAACACCAGGAATTATTTATATTGTAGTTGGTGCTTTGATTATTGTATTTGGTTGGTTTATCGCAACTGTGGTACTTTATATCTTCGCAGCTTTATTAATTATTTATGGAGCTTTAGAAATATATTATATCTTTAAAAATAATGTTAGTGGTGCAAGTCCATTAGCTAGCTTAATTATTTTTGCAGTTCCTGTATTAAAGTTAGTAATTGGTATATTGTTATTCTTTAATCAAGGTGGAGTTGTAAGTTGGGTATTTATAGTAAGTGGTATCATCATGATAGTTGATGGTTTAGTTGGTTTAGTTGCTAGCACAAGTAATAATTAAAAAATATAAAAGTAGTCAAATATTTATTTTTGGCTACTTTTTTGTTATAATAATAGAGTGTATTAATAAAAGTATTTTTTAAGATTTATATGGTAGAATAATATTAAATAAGGAGAAAAGATAAATGAAGAAAGCAATTAAGATATTATTTTGTTTAATGATGGTTGTTACAATGTTTTTAGTGGCTTGTAATAATGGAGAGGTAAAAGAAGAAAAGAAAGAGGTTAGTATTGAGTGTTCTGAGCTTGGCCTAGACACTTCAGGTGGCCTTAGTTTCCAAGTTGGATTTAAAGTAATAAATACTAAAGATGGTTTTGAAAGTGGAGCCAAGATTAAATTAGGGCACAATAATCAAGAAAATATGGCTGATGCTAGTGAATTATTAGTATTAGATAAACTTGATTCTGAAGGAAATTATAGAGTTATATCAAACCCTATAGATAAAGCACTATATTATGATTATTTTACTATTTTACCTTATGTGATTACTAATGATGGAGTATTATTTGGTGATATCATCTACACAACAATTTATGATTTATGCATTAATACAGTAAATAGTGAAGGTTATGAAAAAGATAGAAACATTGAGAAAGTAATTGAAGCAATAAATAATTATGATTCATATCATGAATTTGAATGCTTAATGGATGGCGCATACTTTAGTGAAGATTTCATTTTGAATGTTAAACCATATTTAGTAATAGAGAATTATTCTACTAGTGCTAGTGAATCAGATTCATCTAAATTAGTGTTATCTAATACAAAAGCAAGTTATGCTAATTCTAAAGCTATTTATTTAAATGAAGTTTCAACAAATCTATATGAAGTTAGTAATGAATCTAAATATACTTTAGTTTTAAGCTATACAGATGCTTGTAGTGATAAATTCTTTAATGATTCTTTAAATGATAATAAGCTTAATAATTTTAGATATGCTTACGTTAGTGATGAAGGTATCAATTTCTACGATATTAATCCAACAGCACCTAGCGCTAAATTTAGCTATAAATTTGAAGAATTACCAACACCTACAAAAGAAGGTTTTGAATTTGTAAGTTGGGAAAAAGAAAATAATATTTATAAAGGAATTTGGATTGAAGTGGTTAATTTAAACTTAGATGAAGTTATGAAAAATGTAAGTGATGTGTTATCATCATTTACAGTTGACTCTTTACCATTGAAAGATGGTGATACTACATTTGAATGGTCTTGCTCAATTGAAGGTTTATATAACATTGATGATGAAGGTAAGGCTACAGTATCTAGAGTATACCAAACACATAAAGTACAAAATGCAACAATAACTTTAAAGGCTACATTAAATAATGGATCAATTTCTTATGCAACAAAAGATGTATTAGTTGAACCTGTTACTTTTGATGATTTCCCTAGTACACCTATAGCAACATATTTTGCGGTAGGTTCAGCTTCAGCTTATACTTCTGGTAGTCCAAGATATAAAGAGGAAAAGACCTTATTTAGTGAATCTACTAAACAAACTTTAGATATTTTATATTATGCATTTGCAACTACATCAAATACTGGTACAATAAGCGTTTCTGGTACTAATTACATAAATGAGGTAATGCAACTTAAAGATTATAATGTAAGAATTATAATTTCATTATCAGGTACATCTACAGAAACATCTAGGTATTTTGCAAAGATTGGTGAAAGCTTTGAAGATTGCCAAAAATATGCTAGTGATTTGATGGATATTGTAGAGAAATATAATTTTGATGGTGTTGATATTGACTGGGAAAGTACTTATGAACAATATACAACAGCTAAAGGTTATAATAACTTAAGTAAAGCTATTAGAGAAGAAATGGATAAGAGACAAGATGAAAGAGGTACTAACTACTTGCTAACTGCAGCATTAGCTGGTACAAGCTGGGCTACTTCTTCAGATAGACTTGACTTCAAGACATTAAATAAATATTTAGATTATATTAATGCTATGACTTATGATAGCAATAATGAAGATAAATCTACGCATCTTGCACCAATGAATGTTTCTTCATATGATGGTGGCTATGGATTTGGTTGCTCTTATGCAGCATCTAGATTTAGCCAATTAGGATTTAGTAGAAATAAGATTATATTAGGTATCGCTGGATATGGTAAAGCATATTCACTAAGTGGTAAGGTTTCATCATCTGCAGTATACCCTGGTTTGGGAGTTGCAGCTAAACTTACAGCTATTGATGTTACTGGTAGTTTTGCATCTGGTACATTATATGGTTCTGGTATTCAAACATTATTAAATGATCCATCATATATTAAATATGATGAATATAATAAAGCTGGAAACTTTGTAGGTTCATATATGTATAATCCAAATAATAATATATTTGTTACTTATGACTCTGCTTTAGCAGTTGAACAAAAATATGATTATGCTAATAATACTGATGGTATGGGATTGATGTGCTGGTCATATACTGAAGATACTTATGATAGAGTTATTGACACAATATCTAAAAAAGTAGGTAATAAATAATTTATATAAGAGTTCTTAATTGTTTAACTTTTAAGAACTCTTTTTATTAATATATACAAGAAAGAACTTTGAAATAGTTTGCTTTATCACTCTAAACCTTAAAATCGTTTAAGTTTGCAAAAAAATTTAAAAAAATTTTCAAAAAACACTTGCAATTGTATTTGGAAGGGTGTATAATAATAGTGTAAATGAGGTTGTACCTCATAAATTAAGAAAAAAAGTTTAAAAGGCAAACTTATCGAAAGGTGAGGACGCAAAACTATAGGGCCTTAAATGGTAGCCAGCTGCAGCTAATGTTTTGACATTGGCTTTTTTTATTCTTATCCAAAAATTGTATAAAGGCAAACTTATGGAAACATAAGGACGCAAAGCTAAAGGGCCTGAAATGGTAGCCAGTTGTCATTTTTTGTATTTGTAAAAAAATTGACAGTTGGCGTTTTTTTATACTAATACAAAGGTTGGTGATAACTAGAGATGTTTACAACTAAATATCATGTTACAAAAAGTTTCCTTAGATTAGGTATAATCGTTACTGGTTTATTATCAGCAATCATTGGAATCTTGGCTTTCTTTGGTCAGAACATGGGAACATTTGTTATTTCATTAGATGATTCAGTTTACAATGCGGGAATTGTATTAAGCGATACAAAAACATTTGAAACTGCAACACCAAGATTATTGGTAACACCAATGAATGACACATGGCCTGTTGCTTACGCTGATTTAAAGATTGATCAAGTATTAGAAAATGATGGAGATTTTAAAGATCCTAAAGGCCTAACTTATATTGGCTATACATTCTATTTAAAGAATGAAGGTAATACAATCGTTGACATAGACTTCGATATTTCAACATTATTAGTTACTAATGAATTAGATGAATGCATTAGAATAATGTTGATAGTCGATGATGAAGATCAAACGATCTATATGAAGAGTGATTCTAATCCTCAACACGACTTTGACAAAACTCCAAAAGAGTTGTGTAAGAACTTCTTATCGGATTCAAGCATTTGCAAAAACACAATTGAATCCTTTAGACCAGGTGAAATTAAGAAGTTCTCAATTATTATCTGGTTAGAAGGCTGGGATGTCGATTGTGATAACAGCAAGTGTGGAGGACAGATGAGAATGGAAATGATTTTTAGCATCACTAAGACAGTGATTGAAGAGGATTAGCTCCCCGATTAAATGTGCAAAACTTTATAAGTTTTAATTGATAAAAAATAATTTAAGATAACTAAAAAAAGAAAAATAAAATTTGTTAAAAAAAGGAAGGATTTAAAAAATGAAAAAATTAACAAGAAAATTAACTTTATCTTTAGTTGCTGTTCTATTTGCTATGTTAGCATTAGGAACTTCTACATTCGCATGGTTCTCAATGAACACTACTGTTACTGCAAGTGATATCAGCGTTACAGCTGTTACTCCTAAAAACTTACTTATCCATGATGAAAAAGCTACATTAGCTGATGAAACTACATGGAAAAACAAATTAAGTTTAGAAGGACAAAATATTAGCTCTGCAGCATTATATCCTGCTTCTACTAATGATGGTATCGTATTCAATGCTATTACTGATGGAAACTACATTGGTTCAAACGGTGAAGGTGGAGTTGCTCAAGCTGACACAATCTTTATGATTACTGATAGCTGCGGTCAAGCTGATGATGAATTAAATGGTTACTTTGTAGTTTATGAAATGTATTTAAAATTATCTGAAGAAGTTGAAGAAGATGAATATGTATATGTTTCTAAATTATCAATTAATGACGATTTAACATTATCTGATGGTACTGAACATGCTTATTTAAAGAACGCTGCACGTGTTGCTGTATTCTATCAAGATTTAGGTGACGAAGTTACAACTGTTTTATCTGAAGGTTCATATAAAGCATCTCCTGCTGCATTATTAGGTATTTATGCATTAAATGATGCTGATGAATCATATAAAGCAATTACTGGTAATGCTACAGAAGAAGGCACTATTGCTTCTGCAGGATTAGCAGAAACTGCTATTGGTAATAATTATTATCAAGCTAATTCTAATGGTACTTATGCTAAACCTGAAGCTGCTGCTGATAATACATTTGCTATTAAGAATAATATCGTAAAAGTTACATTAGTAATTTGGTATGAAGGTCAAGATTCTCATTGCATTAATATTAATGCTGGTGCTACAATTACTGCTGGTATTGAATTCTCATTAATCGTTAAATAATATTAGAATTATAATTTAAACGGAGATTAAAATATGAAAACAAGATTTACAAGAAAGGCTGCTGCAATTGTAATCATGTCAATATTTGCTTTAGCTGCATTAGCTACAACAACATTTGCATGGTTCTCAGTAAATAAAACTGCAGAAGCAGCTGATGTTGAATTTGAAACAATCGCACCATCAAATATGGTTATGGCTGTTTCTCCTGCTGACCCAACAGATCCTACTGTATGGAAAAACATTCAAAAGATTAATAAGAATTTTGATTTATCTCCTGCATCTACAGTAAACTGCGAAGATTTCTTTGCACCTGTTAATGGATCTTATTTAGGATCATACGGACAAGGCGATATAGTTACAGATTCTAGTGCAACTAAATTCAAACAAGATGCAAAAGGATACTATGTTGACCAAGTATTTTATATCAAGGCTCAAGAATCTAATTCTGTAAAAGATTACAATGTATATTTAAGCAAATTTACAATCGTTGCTTCTGAAAAACATTTAGAAGATTGTATTCGTATTGCTATATTACCTGTTTCAAGAGATGCTACAACTACATTAGTAGTTGGCTCTGATGGATTTGTAACTAGTCATGCTAGTATTGGTTCAAATGCTATTTATGCATATGATGAAGAAACAGAAGTTAATCCAGTTAAAGGAATAGATTCTGTAGATAGTACAGCTATCTTAAATGGTACTGATGTAATTGATTTATTAGATAACAAGACTACATTATTCACAGTTGATGGAGAAGCTAAAGAATGGACAACTATTATTGTTCGTGTTTGGATTGAAGGTCAACATGAAGATTGTTTAAATGAATTAGCTGATGAAAAAGTAACTATTAGTTTAGAATTCTCAGTTAAAGAATTAAACAAATAATTTAGAATAAAACTAGATAGGCGCGCTTATCTAGTTTTCTTTTTGGATTTATTGAAATATAAGGATAAATATAGTATAATATTTATTATATAAAAGGTGAAAAATATGCAGGAATCAATATTTACAAAAACTGGTATAATAAAGTTTTTATCAAAAATAAATACTGAAATGATAGCATTTATATTATTGCTATTATTAACATTTCAGCCATTATATGGATTATTTTTTAATATATATAGTCAAACAGAATTAGTTGCTTTATTCTATGGTAAATCAATGCTTATTAGATTTATTGGAATAGTTGCTTTGGTGAATTTCTTTATTGATTATATTAAAAATAGATTATTATTTGGAAGAGACTATTTTAAGAAAACATTTATTAAAAATCCTGCTTTTGGATTGCTTACTATATTGTTAATATGGGGATTCATTAGTACTATGCTATCAGACAGAAGGTTTACTGCTTTCTATGGTGATGCATACAGATATGAAGGATATTTATCATATATAGCATATGCTGGCTTAGTAGCTTCCGGATCATTAGTATTAAATGAAAAATTCAGAAGAAGTTTATTAATTTCATTAGTATTTGTATCAATTGTTGTAGCTTTACCTTGCTTATTAAAAGATTCTACTGGAATCACTTTCTATGGATATAGAGCTGGATATGTAATGAAATATAGTGGCACATTTATAAATGCTAACCATTATGCTTATTATTTATGTGTTTGTTTAGTTGCTACGGCTGGATTATATATAAGTACTAAATCTTGGTATTTTAGAACAATATATATTATTTGTTTTATTGTAAATACAGTTTCTTTGCTTCTTAATAATTCATTCGGTCCATATATTGCTACTGTATTAGGAATTGTGTTATTATATATATTCTATTCTATTAGACATAATGCAAAAGAAGGTTGGCCTTTAGCTATTCTTGCGGGTATATTTATTGTTTTAACTTGCTTAGTTAATAGAGAAGGTGTATTTAAAGATATTAGTCAAACTGCAGTACAATTCGTTGATATCTTTAAATCATTATTTAACATTGCTAGTGGAGAAGCTGGAGAAGAAGTTTTAGATGATTTAAGTGGAGCTGGTACTGGTAGATTTGGTTTGTGGGTTTCTGGATTTAAATGTATGATGGACAATCCAATATTCGGTGTAGGACCTGAAAATATTCAATATGTAATGAACCAATATGGATCAGATTATATGTCTATTCCACATAATGAATATATTCAAATTGGTGCTAATATGGGTATTGTTGGTATGCTATTATATATTAGTGCGCTTGTTTTATTATTCTTTAGAACAATTAAGAAAATTAAAAAAGTTTCTGTTACTACAGTTATAGCATATATTTGTATGATTACATACGCATTTAGTGCTTTCTTTGGTGTAAGTATGACGATAGCTGCATGCTTTATGTTTACGATGATTGGATTAACTAATTCCTATAATTATCAAAGTGCTATTAATCAATTATTAGGTATTGAAGAAGAACCTAAAAAGAAAGATAAGAAAAAAGAAAAGGTCGAAGAAAATATTGTAAATACAACTGAAGAAAATAAACAAGAAGAAACAATTTTAGTAGATACACAAGTAGTTAATACTGAAATAGTTAATGAATGAAAGTAAAAGAACCTAGTTTTCTAGGTTCTTTTTTAACTCTTAATATTCAAATGATATAGTGAATTCAGCTTTATATAGCACAGCTCCAGTACCTGGTACATAGAAATTAATATAATATATTCCGTTAGAATAAAACATTGATTCTGATTCCATCCTTGTATCTATTAGGATGTTTGTTATAAAGTTTCCTTCCCAATCGTAAGTGGCTAAGATATTATCACTACTTCCACTCATTGGAAAATAAATATATTCATTGTCTGTACCAACACCTTGTGCTGTATAAGGTAATTCTTCTCTATCTAATAATGATAATGTATTAAAATTATTATCATAAAAGTTAATAGTAAGGCCTCCTTTACTTGTAACATATCTATCTAAAGTTTTGTTATAAGCGATGCAACCTCCACCACCTTCAGTTATATCAAATGTATTAATTACTGTTAACTTATCTTTATCAATTATTGAATAAGTGTTAGCTTCTTTCACTCCATGACTTACAATTATTCTATCATTTACGAAATCATAAGTCATATCATTTCCGTGACCTAAATATATAATATCACTTTGCTTTATGAAATTACCTTCCATATCGTATTTAGTGATAATAGCTTTACTATCGTTTGAATCTCTTAATATAAAGTAAATGAATTCATCATCAGTACAAGCTCCTTGTGCTACTTTGATATCATCAATAGCAGGAGATGTAATAAATTTTGATATACTAGCTTTTACAGTATAACCGTTTTTTATCATTTCTTTTAGATCAAATTCCTTGCTAAAATTAACCTCAAATTCATCTTTGTTTGTTACAACGAAAGAATCTTTATTACAAATTGCATTGTTTAAAATGATTTTATTATAAAAATCATATATAGCAAGAGTTGTAAAAGTATCATTCGTTCCAACAATAACTAAGCAATTATTGATAATTTTAAAGGCATAAGAATTAGGTTTTAAATTCTCTAAAACTGTTTTTGTTTCTTCTCTATTGGTGTTTCCCACTAATATTTCATATCTTATTTCTTCATCATTAATGTATGAATCTCTAGATAAAAAGAAATTAGATCCAGTATAATCATTTATTGCATTAGCTAAATATTTAACACTAAAGGCAAAATCTGTACTAGCATTTTCGCTACATATTATCTCATAATTTGATGTTCCATTAATTACAATATCTAGTTTTATATCTTCCTTTTTACTATTGCTATTTGTGCATGATATAAAAAATATTGATATCATTGTTAGTATAATAATTGTTATTTTCTTCATATTAATTACCTCAATATTATTATACCATAAATAAAAGGCTAAACAAAATAAGTTAAGCTAAAAGCAAAAAAATGAATGTATAAATTAGTAATAAAAAGTAAAAAAGTGAGTATAAAACAATATCTATATAGGAAATAATCGTTTTGTAATAGCGCAACACAAAATGGCATTTAAAACTATTTTTAATTAATTTTAAGGTTTAAATTAAAAAAGTTTGTGTTAATATTAAACTCCTCTTTTTAAACCTTGACTTTAGGGGTAAAAAGTAGTATAATATTAATATAATATATGAGCAAAACTGGTGAAAACCAGCGACGCAAAACTATAGGGCCTGAAATGGTAGCCAGTTGCAATTATTTAGTTGCAATTGGCATTTTTTATTTTTGGATTAAAGGAAGGAGGATACATATGAGAAAAAAGATGTTTTTAACTTTAATTCCATCATTAGCTTTAATTGTATGCTGTATAACAGTATTAATATGTTCCTCTGTAGCATTTAGTTGGTTTAGTTCAAATAGCACAGTTGAAGAGGAAGAGGCTACAATTAAGACTTATGTTCCTATCAACGTTATGATTTCTGAAGACTTAAGCAGTACAGACTTTACTGATACAATTACTTTAGAAGATGTTAATGCATATAATTTTAAGACTAGTGTATTAATTAATGCTGATTATCCTTTATACCCTGTAAGTTATAACGGAAAAACATTTAGATATGCTACTACCATCAATCCAGATGGTACAGCTACTACTCCAGGAGGAACAAAAAAGAAGTTTGAAGAAATAGACAATGATTTTAAAGACTTCTATTATATTTCAAAAGATTTCTATGTTATTACAACATCACCAGAAGATGTATATTTATATGTTAGAGATGCAAGTATGTTAGCAGGAACAAGTGGTGATTTGTATAAAGCAATTAGAATTTGTGTTAGTTGTGGGGATACACAACTTATAATTAGACATAGTAGTGATATGGGAAATGACCCAAATAAGTTCCCTGTTGATACTACAAGTACAACACTTGATGAGGAAATCGCTGTAAGAAATATTGATCTTACTGATGAAACATATAAGATTATTTTGCCAGCTTCTAAGTCTGGTGAAAGTGGAATTGAATATACTCCAGTTTTAGTAAACATTAAAATTTGGATTGAAGGTCAAAACGAAAACGCAGTAGTAAGTTATGCTGGTACAAGTTTCTATGTTGAATTAGGATTTGGTGCTAAATTAAAAGGACCAGAAATTTATTCATCAGGAACACCTAATGAATAAATGACAATATTATAAATTTTGTGAAAAGGAGGAAAAGATGAAAAAAACAATTATCAAAAGTACAATCTTTGTAACATTGTTACTAATAACTTTAGTTGTAACTTTCAGTGCTTATCGTGCAGCTAATTATGCATGGTATTCTAGTAATGAACATCTTGGAACTTCTTCAAACAAAATTTATTCAATTAATAAAGGTTTGGAAAACAATGTATTAACAAATAATCAATTCTCACCTGATAGAATTTATCCATCAGTTGATGATGATATTAGAGATGAAATATTTATTCCAGGAGATTATGTTTATTATTCATTTATTGCAAAAATTAAAAAGTCAGTTGTAGAAGCTGGTGAAAAAACATTACAAATAGATTTAACTTTAGAAGGTAAAGCATTAGAAGGACATACTTCTGAATCTGGAGATTATTTATCATTCATTCATAATTGCACTATTCAAGAAAATCAATCAAAGATAGCAATGCTAAGAAGAGGCAATGATGCAGATGGTGAAGCTATATATTATGATCCGGTTGCTTATTATAAAAACAACGGTTCATATGTAATGTTAGAAAGTGGTGAGGATTATACGGGAGACGCTGAAGATTTAATATACTTCTTTGATTATGAAACAGAAATTAGAGTATCTAATACTGCTGTTGAATCAATGTGCCCTGATGAGACTGATGAAGGAATCGAAGCAAAATTTATTATTAACATTCCTGATTTAGATATAGATGAATATCCAGTATATACTGAAAAGCAATTAGATGATGAAGGAAATGTTTTAGCTGGAACTGAAGAAGATTATATATTATTTATGTTATATATACCTATTTGGTATAAAGACACAGGAGAAAATCAAAATAACGAAATGGATAGTTGCTTAATAGTATCTGGTTGTACAATTGGTGTTGTTGAATCAGCACCTGAACCAGAACCTGAGCCAGAACCAGAACCTACAGAATAAAATATATAAAAAGGAGGCATAGTTATATGAAAAACAATAAAATATTTTTTGCTAGTATAGTAGTATTACTATGCGTCTTAGCAATATCTACAGTAACATTTGCATGGTTCTATTTCCCAACAATTCAATCAATTAATATTGAAACAGCAAATGACTTACCTTTTGATATTAATTTATATGAATTAAAGAGAAATAGTAATAATGAACTTAGATTTGCAAAAGTAGATATAGCTGAAAATAGTGATGGTACTATTGATGATACAATTAAAATTAATTCTGAATTTGGTTTCTACCAATGGGGAGCAGAATATATTTGTGAAACTGAACTTGCACAATATTATGCAATTGAATGTTTATATAATTCAAATGCTTATGCTGATGGTAAATTAAAAGTTGTAATTGATTTTGATGATGTAAGCTCAAGTAATTACGTATCAGATGAAGGTGTTAAATATTTAAACTTTATGTTTGCAAATGTTTGTTATGCTTATTGTCCTAATGGTAGTATTGACCTAACTAGTGCTGCTGCAGTAACAGAAGCTCAAAGTAATAAAGAGGGATATTATACTCTTATTGAATTTGAGGGTGAAAGTGATAGTACAGTTTCTGAAGTTGTTTATGATGCGACAATTGAACAAAATATCTATGATTTAAAATCAAGTGTATATACAAACGTATATCAAAAACAAAGTGAGGATGATGAAGGTATTGATACTTTTAGATTAATTATCTTTATAAAATTAGAAGCTGACGAAAAGGGAGTTGCTGATAATTTAGATGGAATTGAATTCGGTTCATTAACTGAATTAGATATTATAAATGCTCTAAACATTAAAATATCATTTAGAAGCATACCTCAAAAGACTGAATAAAGGAGGTATAGAGGTGCGAAAAATATATAAATCTATATTTGCAAAAATACTATTTATAGTATTAGTACTTATCTCCGTTATAGGGGTACATGCATATTATGAATATGAAGGATCATATAGAGCATTAATTGATATTAATGGCACAATTAAGCTTGATGCCTTCGATGTTTTGTATCCAAGTTTAAGAGATATAAATAACAAGGGTTACGGAATAACTCCTGAAAATCCTTACGTAATAGATAGTGCAAGAAGATTACAAAACTTAATCTTCTTAAACAATTCTGGTAGATTAAAACAATCTAAAAAAGAAGGTCAAAAATATTATTTCTGTTTACAATTTGACGAAACTGAATTAAAACAAGTTTTGAACTTAGCTAACCAAGGTAAATTATCTTCTATAGGTAATTATGAATACCCATTTGAAGATGAATTATCAGGCATAGTATATGGATATAATATACCTGAAACAGATGATATAATTTTTATAAGTGGTTGTGTTCCAAAGGTTGAAATAGAAATCAAAAATACTAATGAAGTATGGGTTGATGGTGTTAAAGATCAAACTTTAAATGCAAATAATTTTGATGGAGATGGAACATATTTACTTCTTAGCAATTATTATGACGAAAGTAGTTGTTATGAAGGTGGAGAATTAAATATTGATAAGGTTGATTTAGTAGGTACTACTGAACAAATAAATAATAACGAAATAGAAAAGAAATATGTTAAACTTGATTCTGTAACAACAGTACATCAAATGATTGCTAATGCAATAATAGAAGCTGACGAAGAACAAGTTGACGTTGGTTTCTTTAGTATGATAGCAAGTACTGGTTATGTACATGACTTGATTTTATACAATACTAATGTAATATGCCAAGAAGAAAAAAAGGGCAATGTATTTAAAAAATTATTAGATTTATTTAATGAACCTATTGTACATTTCTTTGATGATGAAATAGGTGCAACTGACGAAAGACATGTTGGTATATTTGCTGGCCATATCGAAGGTAGAGCATCTGATATTTCAATTGGTGGTGAATCAAAAATATCAATAAAAACTAAAGGTGTTAACTATTATTCAAAATATATTTCTGTAGGTTATATTAGTGATTATGCTACTATTGGAAATACTCCATTATCTGAACTTGTGGCTGACAATTACCAAACTGGAGGTAGTGCAGCAGGATGTTTATTTGCAGATAGTATTTATACAGTAGTAAAGCAAAAGGATATTACTCCAGGTAAAGATGGTGATACTGATGGAGAAGCAAGTGGTGAAGGTGCTAATAATTACATATTAAAAACTATAGCAACAGATATTAACCATGGATGGCCAGGAGTAAGTGAAAATAATGAATTTAAGTATGGATCTTTCTCGTTCTTATTATCAACTGCTGATGATACAATTAGTGAAATTTGGCAAAATAAGAGTGAATTATATTTATTAGGTGAAGAAGGATATAACATTTATGGTTCAGTATTATATTGTGCTGATGAATATAGATATTCACCTGAACAACAAGCTGGTGGTAGTGTAATTCATACTGCAGCAAGTTCAAAGGAAAGAAAATATGCTGGTATAAGCGAATTAAAAGCTTCTGGTACAGTAGTAGATGCTGGTAAATATTTAATCGTTGCATATGCGGATGAGAAATATTATGCTGTTAAAATTGTGGCAACACAAGGTACAGATGGAATTGAATATACATTTGATAATTCGGAAGCATGCGATGTTACTGCTTTTATTAATGATACAAAGGGTAAAGAAACATTATATCAATCAGCATTGTGGGAAGTTGAGGAATCTTCTTCTGAACCTGAATTTAAAAATTCTCGTTTTGAAGATATATATTTAAAAAATACAGTTAGTAGTCTTGAAATGACTAACAAAGCTGGCAAATCAAAATTTAAAGTAAATAGCAATAATAATACTATTTTTATTGAAAAGATAGAAGAAGTTACCGATGGTGATGATGGTGAAACATATAATGTAACTAATCAATATTTCTTAACTTTTGATAGTGCAAGTAAAACATTTAGAATGACTGGTGAATCAGAACTTTTAAATACTACTGATACTAGAGAAATTTATATGTATCGTGTAACTAATGGTTACACTACAAGACAAGTTACAAGTGCTGATGATTTAGAAGCAGAAGGCGATTATTTTGTTATAGCTTCTAATGGCACAAATTATTATTCATTAGGTATAAAGTCAGATAACGATGGATATATTTTAAATGAATTTAAAAATGATTATTCATTTGGTTCAACTGTTCCATCTGTTCTAACTGTAGATCAATATGAAAATTTATACAATAATATATGGAATATAGATAGTTTGTCTGATAATACTTTATCATTAATTGATAAAGCTAGTATGACTTACCATATTTCAAGAGACGGTGAAAATCTAATTTTAACTGATAGAGCTGCATCATGGAATTATGCAACTAATAATACTGCATTTAGAATTTATAATGGCACAAATTATATTAATTTTGCAGTTAATGAAGAAGGTACTGGCTTTAAAATTGGAAATAATAATGGATATCAAATTTATTTATATCGTATTATTGCACAAGATGATACACCATTAAATATTACATATGATAGTGCTAAACATGTTGATGCAGAAAGTACAACATTACAAGCTGGTGATTATTTAATCGTTGCTACATATAATGGTAATGATTACGCTTTATCAACATCTAGTAATACCGCAATATCTAGACAATCAATCAATGTAAATAATTTAAGTACTATAACTGATACTAATTATAAAAATAGTCAATGGCGTTTAGATGTTCAAGATTCTAAATTGAAAATTTACAATGTTGGAAGAAGTGATACAACAACAAAACGCTATTTAAATGTAGGTGGAACTAATGGTACTACATTGAATGTTAATACATCAACTAATATAAATTGGATGTATGATGCTACTAGTTTTACATTCTATTATAAGAATGGTACTACAACATATTATTTAACTTGCAATGGCACAAATTTCAGTATTACTGATACAAAACCTAGTGTTCTAATAAAAGTATATAAGTGTGAGACATTAACAACTTTTACAAATTTAAAGAGAGCAACTGTAAGAGTAGATGGGACTACTAATTATGATATAGCTGGTTACATGGATACGGAAGGTTATTATTTAATTTCTTATTCTGATTTATCTGAACCGGATAGTTCACAATATATTTTAAGCGCATCTAGTATAAGTAATCCATCTCTTTCAAAAATAGAATTATCTAATAGATACACTTTGTCAAGTGATACAATACCTACTACATCTCAAACTGGTAATGGAGTTACATTGACAACAATTTTAGATTTAGGATTAGGTACTTGGAAATTAGAACGTTTTGAAGGTAGTTACAGTGGAGTAAGTAATAGTCGTTATTTTAGATCATGGCAATTTTCAACTGACTCTACTACTAAGGTTTATATAGGTCTTAATAGTCAATCAAATAACAGAGTTATAGTTGCAAGTTCTACAGCTGCAAATCCTGGTGATGATATTTGTACAAAATTTATTTTAGGATCTACAAGTAGTGGCAATGGTAATGGAGGATATCCTTTCTTTAACTATATGGGTACAGGTAGATATTATACTATGGTAAAAGATACAGTAGAAGGAACGTTTACTACATTACGAAATAATAGTTATAGTTATAATAATAATTATCAAACTATGGTTCATTTGCAAAATGATATGACTGCAGCTGATGTGCCTTATGTATATTACGCGACTGAAAAATCTACATCTAAATTATGTAATTTAATTAGTTCTGATGGCGACGTTTTGGAAAGAGAAATCCATTATATGTTCGCTGCAGAAAAAGATGGCGTTTATTATGCTATGTCAAGAGAAGTTAAAGAAGATGGTTCGATTTATTTTGGTGGTATTAATGTTACTTCAACACTAGCTGGTGAAGGCGGCATTATTAATAAAACAAAAGTTGAAGGTTCTTATAATTACACTACAAACGTTCCGAGAACTGCTGACTGGACACAATATTCAGATGATTACAATTTGATATTCTATCATACAGATACATCTACATTATCATCTCGTAATTTCTTAGATGTTGATAATAATGGAAATATGATATTAAGAAAAATAAGTTCACAATCAAATTGTGATGCTCAACAATTCCATTATGATATTATTAATAAAACATTAACATGCGTTATTGATAGTACAACATATTATGTAAAATATAATCAGGCAGATAATAATTTTAGTTTAACAACAAATGAAAGCGAAAAAGCTACTTTACATATGATTAGATACAGTCCAACATATAAAGTTGAAAGAGTTACTGATTATACTGATTTAAATAATGATCCAACAATGTTAGATGGTGAATTTATTATTGCTGCACATGATGCTAATGGTTACACTGGTTTTGGATTAGAGGGTAGTACTTTGAAGTTAAATGAAAATATTACTAATTATTTAACTAGTGAACTTTCAGAAGCTGATTATAATGCACATTTAATTAATTATTTATTTAAACAAGTTTATTATGATTACGCATATAGCACTGATGAAGCAAAAGAAGAAGCTTATTTTAATAGTGTAAAGAATAATAAATATATTGTATTCCAAACATTATTAAAAAATGGTAATGGTAGTATAGGTATTTCGAAAAGTGCTTTAGAAGCTTATTCTTCAGCATACGAATGGAGAATAGTAAAACAATCAAATGGAACATGGAAATTTACAAATAATGTTGGTTATGGTGATAACAATGCTAACTCAAAAGGTATTACATATACTCCATCAACAATTAGTGCATCATTAACTATTAAAGACCCTAACAAAGAGATTGGTAGTTATTTAGGCGATTATTATAGTAATGTTAGTTTTGCAAATGGAACATCAAATATATATTTCTATAATTTGAATGGCACAGTTGCTACAACTATTAATACATCTAATCAATATTTAATTGTTGGAACTGATAAAGGAAGAACATTTGCTATTGGTAATGATAACGGTACAGTTATTCTTACTATGTTTGATACTGATTCATTAAGTGATATAACTAGTGACACTAAATATAAGTGGTCATTGGCTTCATCTGAAGATGGTTATACTGCTTCAAATAATGGCCAATATGCTTATATTGAAAATAACGAGATTAAAGTTCATAGTAGTAATGTGGGCTATTTTGTTAAAGCAAGTAATAATACTATATCTTATATTACTAGAAATAATTATATTCCTTATAGAAGTGGTAACAGTTCTTTAGGTGCATTTACAGCTAATACATATTCAGCTAAAGTGTATTCATATAATAGAAAAAATAATGAAAATTATTCTAATCAAAATCGGGTATATGATTACACTTTCACTCTAGTTCAGCCTAATGCAACAGGTGATAAAGTATTAATAGTTAAAAATAATAATACATATTATATAGCAAATTTAAATGGTACAAATATTACGTGTACTTCTATTTCTCCTACTGTAAATGGAACTACATTAACATTAACTAATGTTAGAGCACTTACTATTAATAATTTAAATGTTTCTAAGACTGGCGATTATTATCAAATTTATACAACACAAAACGGAACAAATAGATATTTAAGTTTAAGTGATAATCATCAATCATTTACTTTGTCTAATACTTTAACTAATAATAAATTATATTATGATGGAACAACTTTATATGCTGTTGTTACAAATGAATATGTTGCTTCAATCCAATATAATAGTGGCTTTGAAACTGCAACAGGATATGATGGTAATAATAATGGTATAATGGCTTTATTGTATAAAGTAAGTGGTTCAACATTTACCAAGTTAACAGAAAAGGATACGCTTGTAGCAAATAGTACATATGTATTATTTGTTAAGGCGAGTGATAATAAATATTATCTATTAGATTATGATTCTACAAATGATGTCATTACTACAAAACTTATTGGTAACCAAATATCTACAACTAATATACCTACAAGCGCATATTTAGTGTGTGGTAATTCTCCAAGCACTGGATATGGTAACCAATTACAATTCGGCAGTACAAGAAGATATTTAACTATGGCTAATGGTGTTATAGTGCCTGGTGCTGCAAATACAACTTATTGGGAATTTGCATATGACAAGGTATATACAGATCAATCACGTTTATTTACAGTTGTTCAAAGTGCAGCAACTCCAAGCAATTTAAAAGTTGTAGGAAGTAGAGTTGGTACTGCTACAAGTGGGACTAATACTTATTTCTATAATTATAGAGTTGAAAATGCTGGAACTGTAAATGAAAAATATTATTTGAATGGCTTATTAAAAGCTACTCCAACATTAAATACACAATATGTTATAGTAATATTTGAAAATGGTTGCTATTATATAGTTGATGTTGATGATGAAGGAAATGTTAAAGCTGTTCCTTATGGATCAGGTTTACCTTCTGGTGAAATTAATAAATCAATGTTATTTAAGTGGGTAAATTGTCCTAAAGATAGTAGCATTAAAAGCTTACAACATGAAGATTTTGTAATTGATGATAATCCAGAAAATGACGTAACTTATTATTTAAGAAAAGATGAAAGCTCATATTTATCATTATCTACAGATTCTGGAAACTGCGCATGGTCTTATAGCTATAGTGAAGGAAAAACAATAAATGGTGAATTTAGTACTACATCACCTAGTGCTGGACAAACATCTTCATTAGATATCTTTAAAGTATCTAAGAACGATAAGCTAGATAGTGCATCTGATACTAAGACTACATTAGTAGGTAAATCAAGAATTAAATCATCATTAAGTATTTTAGAATCAACAAATTATGTTATAGCTGTTAAGTATGAAGGTAAAGTATACACTTTATCTATGAAAGATCCTAACACAATTAAAACATTAGATATTACTGATACTTATAATGAAGCTACAAATGGCACAGGTAAAACTATTAGATTATATGATGCATCAGTTTGGAATCAAATTGGTAGTGATTATAGTTTAATATTTAATAGTAATGGTTTTGCCTATACTGGTGAAGGATTCTATTTATTAGCTGGTGATAATGCATATCTAAATGATGGAAAGCCTACTGCTCATAATATAGTAATTGAGGAAGAAGATAGTGGGGAAGAAGATTCAACTCCAACAACTCATGAATATAATGCTTCTACATTAGATAGTGTAATTGAAGAAATAAATACAAATAAATCTGATACTGAAAAGATTAAAAAAGAAGACTTTATATGGAATGTTTATACATATGGAGATAATGGAAGTGAGTATGTATTAGGTAATTATGATGAAGAATCTAAAACTACTAATTATTTGTATTTTGACACTAAAGAATTAGAATTCCGTATTACAGGTGAATATAATACTGCTAAGACACCTAACAATAAAGTCCAAATTTATCAATTAGGTGCAGACCAACAAGGTTCTATTATATTCCAAACATTTGAAATTGCTTTATTAGAGGATGGTGTTACAATTGGTAGCTATCCATTAAATGTAAGCGAAGCTAAAGATATAAAGAAGTTTAATAATGATATTAGCGCAGATGATCTTGAAGGTACAATTAGTGCTTTAATTGAAGGCGAATACATGATAGCTGCTAAAGTCAATGAGAACTATTATGCACTTACATTAAATAGTAGTGGTCAAATTGCATTTTCTGATATATCATTATTATTTAGCGGTAACTTTATTTTAGATGGTGCAGGTAATTATTGTGTTTCAATCAACCAAGAATATCTATGGAAGCAAACAAAAGAACCAAGTTATAATGAAGAAACTGGAATTGTAAGTGGACTAGAATTTTTAAACTTTGATAAAGGAAGAAATTTAAACTTCAATAATTCTACATCATTTAGTTTTGATGGCAAACAATTAAAGTCTAGTAACGGATATTATTTGAACTTTGATACTGAAAATGGATTCACATTATCAGAAAATGAATCTGATGTTGATATCATTATTTATACAATTGGTACTGGTGGAGCTGCTGCTGGTGGCGTTGAAGAGGATACTCAATATTCTTATTATTCATATGGATTAAATACTAATATGTTGGATTATTCTAATTTTGCATATCAAAAATATTTAATTAAAGATTTACCTTCATATGAAATGAGTAATGAAGGAAAATTAGAAAAAGTAACAGGTTGGGCTTTAAATACAGTTAAAAACCTAGAAGAAGTAAATTCATCAATTTATTTCAAAGCTGGCGTTAATTATAGTAATGATGCTAGTGCTTTTGTAAATGAATTTGAAGAAATTGATTTTACTTATTCTGAAGTTGATCCTAATAGTGAATTAATATTAGAAAAAGAAACTACATATTACGCACCTACAGGAATGATGTCATTTGCAATTACTGAAGCAAGTAATGATAATCCAGTATTTATTAATGTTATTGTAACTACTGAAATGGATTCATCATTTGCGGATAGTGATACACTTAGATATTTAAGTATGTGGAAGATAGCTGAATTTGATGTAGAAAATGGCGTGTTTAAAACACTTTATGGTGATAGTGAAGATAAAAATACAGATCTTGATTATGCACAAACATTAATTAAGAAGTTCTATACACCTGATGCTGCTATTCCTCTACCTAACCATCTAGTTAAAAATTCATCTTTAGTAAGAGTTATGGATGATATTGAACAAGATGCAGATGGTCAAAATTTACCTGCCACATATACTAATTATCATTTAACTGATGACGCAAATTGGGATCACTTAATCGCTCATACATTCACTGTATCAAGTCCTGGTGTATATTATTTAGGTTCAACATATGGAACAGTAACATATTGTTATGTAACAGTTGATAACCTACTACATCCAGAAGAGGGTGAAGATACTTCATCAGTAATTTCTGATAAGTTCACAATTGACTTTGTATTTGGTGAAATAGGTACAGATGGTGAATTCGGTGACGAAGAAGCTTTAGGAACAATTTCATATATAGGACGTGATGGTGGAGATGATTTAAACTTAACTTGGGTTCACAGTAATATCGCTCCAGAATTTACAAATGGTACTAGAGGTTTATATGATGATGACGAAGAAACACCTATAGGTGAAATGGCTGATCCATATAATCCAACTGATGAAATAGACGTTGAAATCAGAAGAGAAATATTATTTAATGACGCAAATGATGTATATATTTCTACTGTTTATGTTGATGTTGATACATTAGAAAGAATAGATGCTGAAGGAAAAGGTATCATGTATGTTAACTCTAATACTATTTACGAAAGACCTACTAGAAAGATTATCTTCAATATATCTTGTCATGACGAAGAACTTGATACAGGTGGAGATGATCCTATAGATAGTAATGGAACAAATTAATTAAAATTAATACAGCCAACTATGTTATGTAGTTGGCTTATTTTTATTAAGGGTGATTTAAAATAACTTGGGGTCACATAAAAAACACCTTTAAATTTGTTTGGGGTTGATTCTCCTTTAAATTTCAATGGGGTTTGACCTTAATCATAAAAAGGGGCATATATTGCCCCTTTTTTGTTACACTTTTAT
>JAZLLM010000046.1:0-2999 GCA_045598145.1 Bacilli bacterium
AATAAAAGTGTAACAAAAAAGGGGCAATATATGCCCCTTTTTATGATTAAGGTCAAACCCCATTGAAATTTAAAGGAGAATCAACCCCAAACAAATTTAAAGGTGTTTTTTATGTGACCCCAAGTTATTTTAAATCACCAATCAAACTACAAGTGATATGATTTACAATATATAAACAGTTATAATCGTATCATTCATGTAGCAACCTTGCAATAATTAATTACTATTTTTTTAAAACTTAAAATCAAAATCACTATAGTTATCTTTTAAATAATTTAAAAAAACAGAATTGCAAAATTCATTTGTATATGTATATAGTATTGCTTGATTTTCGTCATCAAATTCTATAAACCAGTAAGTACAAGCATATTTATCGCTCTGGTCATTAATTTCAATATATTTTATTTCATCTAATTTCGTATATTTTTTGTTCTCAAATTTTTTAGTAAATAATTTTTTTCTTCGATATAATCATCATACATTACTATTAAATTTATAGGCCTATTAGAAAATTCATTGAAATAATAATAAATATAATCGTATTTGCTGATATTTTCTTTTTTAGGAAAAAAATCATTTATATTATTCAAAAAAGATTCGTTTTCATTTTCAATAATTAAATAATTATTAATATCATCAGTTTTGCTACAAAAACATCTATTTAAGGACGAATTATAAAAACTGAACGCACATAGGGCGAAAATTGGTAGTATTAGTCTTCCGATAATCATTAATTCATCTATATCACATGCACAAAAAAGGAAATTAAAAGTACAAGCAAATTAAAAATCACAAAAGTAACAAAAAAACTGCCAAACTCATCAGGCAACAACGAGCAGTACAAACGAGAAGATAAATTAACAAATAATAACTGCAATAATGGAATTTCCCTCAGAATCCCATTTACTAATTGGATCATTATTGCAATAAATATATAAATTTAAACTTTGTATATTATTAGTATCTAAATATTTAATATTATATTATTGTATAATATCATTATCTTTTTCTTCAGCTTTTTGCTGTTTCTTTTTTTTCTTTCTTCTTACAAAATGGGATATTCCAAATAATAATATCAAACACAAAAAATATGTTTTTAAGAAATTACGAAAACTAATTACAAATGAACCAGTTTCTAATACAAAATATAAATAACCAACAGGCGCAAAAAGAATTGACTTAAATAAGTCCTTTATGTTTTCATCTTTTTCTTTATCAGTCATATTTCACATCTTAAAATAATTGATAATTTGTATTTTCATAACTATCATCATTAATAATACTTAAAATTAACCTGCCAGCATGATAAGAAATCACTCCACCAGAAATCATTATACTACCAAGGCTTATCTTCTGCTTAAAATAACTTGCTGCCATACTAAATGCTAAAGGAGTTGAATATAACTCAGATAAAGCTATTGCTTCATATAAGTAATTAGTTAGCATCATTCCTTTTGTTACTAGTTTAGTGCCTTTGATGTTTAGACTATCAAATGTAAGTGATCCAGATAATATATCTAATGAATTCGCTGACATTGCATTGTTTATATCATTTATCTTTTCCCAAAAACTATCTCCCTCTGCACTACTCTTTTTCCACTGCAATACTCCAACCTCCGTCATATTACAAAATATAGATATTCCATAGCACGTTAATGCATTTCCAGCTCTAGTTCTAAATCCAATATTTCCTCCATGAGCAACAGCTAATATAGAAAGACCATATATTAATCCATTACCAGCGCCTTTTAAAGTCCCTTCTACTATATCACCAATATCACCGCCTGTTGCTCCAGCAGCTATTCCGCCTAAAATAGCACCACTTGCAACACACACAATTAATATGCCTATTAAAATTGATCCTAAAGATATAACTATATTCCCTTCTGGATCCCATTTACTAATTGGATCATTATTACAATAAATATATAAATTTATACTTTGTATATTATTAGTATCTAAATATTTAATATTATCGCATTGTAAGAATCTTCTTAAATATGGATCATAATATCTATTTTTTAAATAATATAGGTCAGTTTCATTATCATAAATATATAAATCTTTATATTTAAATGGATTATCAATACCTAAAGTATTAGCTAGTTCTCCACTTGTATTTAAGATATTTCCAAATGCATCATATGTATACTCTACTTTTAATAATCCGTTTGTATCTACTAAACCAATTATATTAAGTAAATTATCTTTTACATAATAATATGTATTTCCACCATATATTATACCATATAAATCACTATCATTATTATATAAAAAATACATATTTTTATTAATATTACCATCTTTTATAAAAAGTGATATTAATTTATTATCATTGTAATAATATTTAGTATAATGATTATCATCTAATTTCTTTAATATTCTTTCATTTTGATAATTATATGAATATGTATAAGTATTATTATTTAAAGTAATTGTTTTAATATTATTAAATTCATAAGTTAAAGTTCTATTTACATTATTTTTAGTGTATGATGCTATATTAAAACCACTATACGTTACAGGAGTGTTATTAATACTTATTAACTTATCTACACTATTTGTATCATATGTGTAACTTACCCTTGATATTATTGCACCACTCATCTCATGTTTACTAACACTTAATATATTTCCGTTACCATCATATTGATATACATTGTAATAATCTAAATCATGTAAATATTCTTTATCTAATTCATTAAAGATATTATATTCATATTCTCTTATTAACTCATTATTCATAACTAAATAATTTAAAAATATATCTTTATTATATCCAGTTACATAAGCATAATTATATTCTCTAATATTATTATTGAACCTTATTTCTTCTTTATTAATTATATTTGTAAGCCTATTATTTGTTTGTTTATAATAATATGTGTTAGTTAAGACATCATTAACATTTCTTTTAACTAAATGATTAAAACTATCATACTTTTTATTAACTGTTTCATACCTATAATTATTAAAGTCATTAATTGTTTTACTAATAG
>JAZLLM010000047.1:0-6051 GCA_045598145.1 Bacilli bacterium
ATTAATTTAATAAGTCACGGCGGAATTAAGTCATGCAAAATTGACTATTCGCTATCATTAGACCAACTACCATTATTTTTTTTGCCTTTTTTAGGCAATTTCATTATACACCATTATTTTAAAAAAGTAAAAAAGAATGAAAAAGTATATATCCACGTATTAGCGGAATTTACTCATTCATTTTTATTAATCAAATTTATCAACTGTTATCAGCGGAATTTACTTTTTCAATTAACAATTATTTTTCATTTTTAGAATCTAATGGAGATATCTCCCCATCTTCTGTATCAATGACAGGTTCAATGCTGATGTCATCAGGATCTAATATATCCTCTGAGCTATCCTTGATTGAATCAAATAAAACTACTCTTTCAGCAACAAGACTATTAGCTGGAATTACAGTCTTGTCCTCTAATTGAACAAATTTACTTTGGATTCTTCCCTTTATACCTAGCTTGTCTCCCTTTTTAATTGAGCTTGCAATATCTGCTAAGCTTTCCCAAAGATAAATATGGAAAATATCTGCATCATATTCACCATTTGGATTCTTAAAAGGTCTTGAAACTAAAAGTGGAATTTTTTTATATGTTGAACCATTCTTTGCTTTTTTTGTTTCTACATCCTTATATACAATACCTATTAGCATGAAGTAATTATACATATTATGGCATCCTCCCTTCTTTATTTTATTGAAGAGTTTATCAAATAATGTATTTTTCATAAAATTTCAATTTTTGAAAGATTTTACATTTATTCTATTTTTTTGTAAAAAAGAAATAAAAAAAGGAATAATTATATAAAATAATTACTCCTATTCTAGTTTTTTTATAAAAATTATAAAAATTTAAGCTTATTTTTACTTTTTTGAAATAATCCATGTATATGAAGCATTTTTAACATGCTCAATATAGCTTTTTATTATTTCCTCATTAGGCTCAATAAATATATCATCATAGCCACTATCCTCTAGTAATAAGTCAATTGTTTTATTTCCTATCTTTTGGATAGAATCTAACGAATATAAATAATCAGCCTTCATTTCTCTTTTTAAACCATCTACTATTTTTTTATCGATGTCAGATTCACTTAAATTTTTAAGCTTATTTATTATTATTGAGATTAATTCCTTTGGCTTATTTGTATAAATATCTAATGAAAAGCATGAAGAAAATCTATTAACCTCACAAGTATAGTCAATACCATTAGATAATAAAAGCTTTTTTTCGACAAGCTCATTAAAGAATTTAGCTTCTGTTTTAAACAATGATTCTAATATTCCTGTTATTCCAACAATTGATTTTGTATCAGTATAATTTATACTATCTAATCTTGCAAGTATATGAATTATATTTGGATACGTATAATAATTGGTTGGTTCATTTACTGTTATAGAATTAATTGATGATTTAACAATAGGATTTTTATTGGGTAGCTTTAATTTATCCAATTCATTATTTATCATATTTTTCAAATCATCTAATTCTAAATCTCCTACTACAACCATTTTAGAATTATTAGGTGTATAAAATGCTTCATGTAATAGATATAAATCTTCCTTTTTGGTAGCTTTAATATCCTCTACTGTTCCTATTACAGGAATTGAATAATCGTCATTTGGATATAATAATTCCTGTTCCTTAAAATATTCTAAGCTATCAATATCATCTAATGTATCATATAGCTCACTAATTATTATTTCCTTTTCATTTTCAATATCCTCATCAATAAATATTGGAGTGTAAACCATATTCATTAAAAGCTTAAATGGTTCTATAAAGTTATCTCTTGTTTTAAAATAATAAACAGTTTTTTCTCTTTGTGTATAGGCATTGGCAAAGGCATTCATATCATTGAATGTTTCTAATGCGTCTTTACCATCCTCCATTCTAAATATCTTATGCTCAATAAAATGTGCTAAGCCAGACTTCATTCTATATTCCCTACCATCTAAGGTAAAGCTTCTAATGGATGAACCATATTTAATACCTATTGCGGCATATTTAGTTATAAATCCTCTTTTTTGAATAAAGGTAACATCTAGTCCGCAATTAGCCTTAAAATTAAAAATTTTGTCCATAATGCTACTCCTTATCTCCACCGTATAAATGAGTAAATGAAATATTATTGAATAATTCATATATTTCCTTTATATCATTCATAGTAATATTATTTATTCTATCCTCAAATGTATCATTTGATGGTAAATTAAAGAAAATCGTATCAATTTTATTTGTAACTATAGCATTTAAAGAATCAGGATTTGGTCTATTTTGTTTAATATACTTGTCCTTTAAATCATCTAAATCAAATGAATCTAAAGAATGCTTAATTGTTTCTTTAATGCTATTTACAGTGTTTTTATAATTTGATTTATCAATTTGAGCAGAAATTAAAACAATACCTGATGCACCTAAATATGTTGAATAAATTGAGTAGCATAGATTGTCCTTTTCTCTAACTCTTTTAAATAGCATTGAATAACCAGATTGACCTAAAAAATAATTATATAAGCATAAGGCGTCATATAATCTTTCACCAGTAAAGATATATGGATCAATTACCATAGTTAAATATGCAACCTTTGTTTTTCTTTTATCTATAATAGTCTTTCTTTTTAGCTCATTTCTCATTTTAAATGGAATGATAGATTGCTTTTCCATTGTATCAATTGGATCCACAATATCTTCTACATTTCCACCAATTGAATGAATATATGCATTATTTTTATTTTCTAAATAAAAGCTGTATAAATCATCAATTGTTAATTCTCTTAGAATGCTTAAATCACCATCAGATGAAAAATCTCTAATTGTATTATTAAAATATAAATGAATTAATCTTTTTGATGCTTTTACACTTTCATTTATATTTTCATTTAAATCAATTATGTAATTTCTTTTTGCAATATTAAATTGCTCTAAATCAAATGAATTATTATTAATAAGTGGAGTGGTAATAGTATCAAAAACCTCACTCATTCTTTTGTTAGTATAGGACTCATCGTCAATATATTTAGGATCTGCATATACAATTGATTGAATATACATAATCTTAGAGCCAATTGTTGAGACTGAATTAATATATTCTAATCCATAGAATTCATGTAAGTAATTTGAAAGTAATATTTCATTTGGATAGTCCTTACATGCACTTTGATAGTATGACAATAGCCTTGCTAGAGTTATATTTCTTCTAGATAAAGGCATTTCTGTTATTTTTCTATTAATAATTGCATGAAATTTATTTGTTTCAATTTTCATATTATGCCTCCCTAAAAAATATAAAGGAGATTATCTCCTTTATAATTATTCTGCAAGTGTTAATGCAAGCTTCATCATATTATGGAAGCTTTGTTCACGCTCTAAAGCGGAAAGCTTTCTTCCATCATTTGAATCTGAAATTGTTAATAAGCAGGCTGCATTCTTTCCTAATGCCTTTGCATTAGCAAATAAAGCAAATGATTCCATTTCAACTGCCATTACACCATACTTCATTTTTAATTCATTTGAATGATTAAAATCAGTCGAATAGAAAACATCAGATGAATAAATTCTAGCTTCCTTGATTGGAATATTTAATGCATTTGCGTTATTTTTTAGCTTTTTGTTTATTTTTGTAGAGCCCTTCATTATATGTGTTTTATAACCAAAGGCAACCTTAGCAAATGATGAATCAGAATATGCATCCTTAACTAAGACTAAATCCAAAAGATTTAAGCTATCATCAAAGCTTCCTGCACTACCAATTCTTACAATTGTATCAACATCATAATTATTAAATAATTCATATGAATAAATACCAATTGAAGGCATACCCATACCTGATGCCATTACACTTATTTTTTTATTATTATAATAGCCTGTATATCCTAAAATATTTCTAACAGAATTAAATGTTATTACATTTGAAAGGAAATTTTCAGCAATATATTTAGCTCTTAAAGGATCGCCAGGCATTAATACTGTTTTTGCAATAAATGACTTATCATTACAGCCAATATGGGGAGTCGGAATCTTACTCATTTCCTAATTCCTCCATAATTTTTACACCTGCAGAGCAACCAACTCGTGACGCTCCTGCTTCAATCATAGCTAAGAAATCATCCTTTGTTCTGATTCCACCAGATGCTTTAACACCCATATCAGGTCCAACTGTTTCTCTCATAAGCTTAATATCCTCAACCTTAGCACCATCTGTGCCAAAGCCTGTAGATGTTTTTACATAATCTGCATTAGCCTCTTTTGCAAGCTTACATGCAATTACCTTTTCTTCATCAGTTAAATAGCATGTTTCAATAATAACCTTTGTTAAAACACCATTAGCAGCATTTACACAAGCCTTAATATCATTTAAAACATAGTCATATTCCTTATCCTTAAGCATACCAACGTTGATTACCATATCAACCTCATCTGCTCCATCCTGGATAGCCTTTGTTACCTCAAATGCTTTAACATCTGTTGAATTAGCACCTAATGGAAATCCAATTACTGTACATACTAATACATCAGAGCCCTTTAATAAATCATGTGCTAATTCAACATTAGCTGGATTTACACAAACAGATTTAAAGTGATAATAATTTGCTTCACTACATAAATTAGCTATATCCTTTTTTGTTGCTGTAGCCTTTAAAATTGTATGATCAATATACTTAGAATATTCCATAACGACACCTTTTACTATATTTAATATAGTATCCTTTCAACTTAGTTTAATTATACCAAAAATTATATGTAATAACAAAGATAATAAATTTCATTATGTTTTTTTAACAATCATTACTGCTTCCATAACATAGCTTTAATTGACCTTTCTAATTAAAGGATACGCTATCCCATTTTCCACAGAATGAACGCTTTTGGGTTATTTCTTAAAAAAATGATGTTTTCTCCCAGATTGAGGGGCTTATTAGTATACGCTCCTCAATACTTGGCAGAAACATCTTTCATTTTTATGTACGAAATAAAAAAGCATACAAGACAAATGCCTCATATGCTTAGTGCAAACCGTAATATCTTTTATATAATTATATTTTCCAAAACAATCAAATAAAATTAATCTACTACTATATTCAAATACAATAATTATTTTTTTATATGACTGTTAATTATAGAAACAATTTTCTTCCTTCTATCGAAATTAATTCTAATGTCATTTTCCAAATAAACGGAAACAGTTGGATTTCTCATCCAATTTGAGTATCCAACTGTTTTTACCTCATCCCATTTTACTTCTCTGATTACATGTCTTAAAATGCATATTTTAAAACCAGCATCATCAAAATAAACAAATTGAAAGATGTAATAAAAACCAAATATTATAGATATAAGTGGTAATCCTAGCATAACACTAATAGACACAAGGTAGATATGCATAATTTCAGGCTGATCTTTTGGAACAATGACTAAAAAAATCATAAAAAGTATTTCTACAAATAAATATCCTATTGCTGCAGAAATGATTTGATATAAATTTTTGATAAACTTTACCTTCATTTTAATTACAATAAGCCAATTAGATAACTAATGACATCAAAAATCCCTTCTGTTGCAGATGCAATTCCACCTGCAACTAATCTTGAAGCAACCATTATATTCGGATTCGTATACTTTCCTATATTTGCAATATACATTAAGTTAGGGGCGGCTCTCTTACCATAATCAGCAATAATTGATCCTACACCCGATGCAATACCTGCAAGTACATTTAAACCTCCAACTGCTGCCGATATACCTGCTGTTTTACTCCAGTTAATATCATTGAACGTACCATCTATTTTAGCAGTAGTCATAACACCTGCCATATTTCCAGCAAAACCACCTGTAAAAAGATGCTCCTGCACCTAACATCAGATTTCCTATACATGCCGCATTTGTTGCATTTGCAGCTGCATTAAATGCAATGCCCCCAACTCCACATAGAGCTCCAGATATAGCGCCTCCGATATATCCTGCATCAAATGATCCTCCAACTGCTTCATTTGCATATCCATTAATTATTGAACCTGCTCCTGCACCTATTAAAATACCTCCTAAAATACCTCCAACT
>JAZLLM010000048.1:0-8933 GCA_045598145.1 Bacilli bacterium
AATTTGAAGAACTAATGATGAATGATGATAATCCTTTCAATTTAGAAAAGAACATGTATAAAATTTTTGATTATCCTTATAAAGACTATAATAATCCAAATGTTATATATTATGGTTCATATGTACTTATGAATACTAATGACATTAAAAAGGTTATCGATTTAGTTGGTGATACTGATACTTTTGCTAATGGAATGTATACATATTATGATAATTATTATACTATTATGATGCATTCATCAAATCCTGATAAAACTAATGATTTTTTAAAAGCTAATTATCATGATTTGTATTATAGCGATGATTTTAATAATTTGATAAGCACACCAGCATCAATTTTTAAATCTAATTTATCATTATATATTGATGAAATCATTGGTGACTTAGTAAGTATTATAATAATATTTGCGTTGTTATGTATTTGTATGTATTTCATTATGAGATCTTCATTAATGTCTAGAATAAAAGAAGTTGGTATTTATAGAGCAATTGGTGTATCAAAGAAGAATTTGGTATTTAAGTTCTTTATAGAAGGATTAGTACTAACTGCATTAACTATATGTATCGGTTTCATTATTGCTAGTGCTTTAATGATGAAGTGGTTAAATGGTTCAATATTAATGAAGGGTGTATTCTATTATCCATTGTGGGTAGCATTAATATTATTTGTATTAATAATAGTAATATGTTCATTCTTTGCAATACTACCTATATTAACTTTACTTAGAAAAACTCCAAATCAAATTTTATCTAAGTATGATATTTAAAAAAAGAAGAGCTAAACTTATTTGTTTAGCTCTTTTATATATTCATCTATTTCTTTCTTTAATTCAGGAATGATATTTTCTTCCTTAATTTTTCTAATAATAACGCCTTTTTTAAATAATATGGCTTCATTAATTCCTCCAGCAATACCAATATCTGCGTCTTTTGCTTCACCAGGTCCATTTACTGCGCAACCCATAATAGCTACATGGATTTTAGTGTACGGATAAGTTTCATTAACATATGTCTCTATTTCGTTTAAGATAGGGAACATATTATATTGACATCTTCCACATGTTGGGCAACTTGTAATATTAGGCTTAGTGTATAAATTTATTGCGGATAAAATTTCTTTTGCGGCGATAACTTCTTTAACTGGATCATCACTTAATGAAACTCTAATTGTATCTCCAATTCCTTCATGAAGAAGAAGACCAATACCTATTGAAGATTTTATTGTACCAACATAGGCACTACCAGCTTCAGTGATACCTACATGTAATGGATAATCAAATTCTTTACTTGCAAGTTCATATGCTTCAATTGCCATATTTACAGTAGATGCCTTTAATGAAATGACAATATCTTTAAAATCAAGACTTTCTAAGATATCTACATGTTTTTTAGCACTCATTAATAATGCTTTTGCGCCTCTACCATATTTTTCTTCGATTTCTTTATCTAAAGAACCCATATTTACACCAATTCTAATTGGTATATTGTATTCCTTACATTTTTCAACTACTAATTTAATTTTGTCAATTGAGCCGATGTTTCCTGGGTTAATTCTAAGTTTATCAATTCCAGATTCAATAGCAATTAATGCTAATTTATAATCAAAATGTATATCAGCTACAAGTGGAATGTGTATTTGCTTTACAATGTCTTTTAAAGCATAAGCATCTGAAGAATTTAAAACTGCAACACGGATAATGCTGCAGCCTTCTTTTTCTAATTCTAAGATTTGTTTGACAGTAGAAGCAACATCACTCGTTTTGGTATTACACATACTTTGAATAGCAATTTTGTTATTGGCACCTATCTTAACTTGTTTAGGGCCTTTGCCGATAACAACTTCTCTAGTCATTTTTCTCATTATTATTTTTCTTCTTTCTTTCTTTTTGTTTTCTTTCTTTGTGGTGAACGAATGTGTTGCTCACGAAGGATGTTATAGATTGTGCTTCTAGATTGCTCAAATCCATATTCTTCCTTAATTATTTTAGCGTATTCAGTAAAATTAGTTCCACGGAATTCTTTACGATATAATTTAGCGATCTTAATTCTGATTTCTTCATCATAAGTATTTGCAGGTTTATTATATTTATTCTTGTGAATAATTCCAGGATCACCTTCATTTAAAACTTGTCTCTTAAGATTTCTAACTTGTCTTGTAGTAACTCCAAGCATTTTAGCTGCTTTTGTACCATTGAATTCGTTATTGATTAATCTTTTAATAACTTTTAATTTCTTTTTTTCATCCCTTGTTAATTTTATAGGGCTTATTGGTGACTCACTTACTACGATTTCATTTAGGTTTGTAGAAGGAATCATTTTATTTTGCATTTCCATAAGTTTTCTCCTATATTTTTTCTACTTGTTTATTATATCATTATTTCCTATTTTTATCAAGGAAAATTTCCACTTTTAAAATTAGTTTAATTTCTAATGTGATAGTAAAATTATAATAATCTTAAGATTTTTAGTATATTTTCTTTAATTATTAAAAAACACTTGAAATTCACTTATAAATAGTGTATAATAACGAAGTAGTTTTAAAATTTATTAGGAGGATAAATGCCATGCGTGTTACTTTTTTAATGAAATGTTCTGAATGCGGTGAAGAAAATTATTTAACTGAAAAAAATAAGAAAAATACTCCTGACCGTATTGAAATGAAAAAATATTGTCCTAAATGTAAGAAGATGACAATTCATAGAGAAAAAACTAAGAAATAGTTTTGACAATATTATTAAATTAGTAGCAAACTTGTTTTGTTACTTTTTTATTTTTTATAATATAAAAAGCACTTCATTTATTTAGAAGTGCTTTTGTGTTTTTCTTCATATTCTTTTTTCATTTTGTTTATAGCTTCATATCTTTCTTTTAAACCACGTTCATAAGTACTTGAATCTTTAGGAGTGTAATATTTAGCGTCAATTAGATTATCAGGTAGATATTGTTGATAAACCCAAGCTCCTGGATAATCATGTGGGTATTTATATGAATCTACCTTGCCATCAAAAGAATAAGTATTCTTTAGATGTGGAGGAAGAGGCCCATTTTTGCCTTGCTCAATATCAGCTAAAGCATTTTCTATACCTAAATATGCAGCGTTTGATTTTGGTGATAAGGCCATATCTACTACTACAACACCTAAAGGGATTCTAGCTTCAGGCATTCCAACATCAAGTGCAGTTTCGCAAGCAGCCTTAACTCGCATTGCAAGATTAGGATTAGCTAAACCAATGTCTTCGTATGCAATTATTTGTAATCTTCTTACTAAAGATAATAAATCTTCTGAAGAAAGAAGAACGGCTAAATAATGCAGGCTAGCATCTACATCACTACCGCGTATTGATTTTTGTAAGCCACTTAAAGTTTGATAATAACTATCCTCATTTTTGTCAATCCCAATAGATGGTCTCATAATAATATTTTTAGCTTTTTCTAAATCAATTTCAATTTTTTCTTCGTCAATAAAAGCATTTACTATTGTTTCTATATAGTTAATTAATATTCTTACTTCTGAAGATGCCATATTAATAGTGTATAATTTAGCTTCATCACTAAAAGTAATATCTTTATTTGCTTGCTCTTTTAAATTATTAACTGTTCTATCAAAAACAATACTTAAATCTTCAATTGATAGATCATTTAATTTATACACAACGCATCTTGATCTAATGGCTGGATTAACTGCCATATATGGGTTTACTGTTGTAATGCCAATCATGATTACTTGACCTTTTTCTACGAAAGGAAGTAAATAATCTTGAACATCCTTCTTCATTCTGTGTATTTCATCAACAACTAATATAAACTTTTCGCTTATTTTAGATAGACTTATAAGTGACATTAAAGTTGCTTTATTATCACTAGATGCATTAAAAGTAGCAGAAGGATAAGATAATTCATTACATATTACAGTAGAAATTGTTGTTTTGCCAATTCCTGGCTTACCATATAAAATCATTGATGATATTCTTTTGTTTTTAACTAAGCGTCTTATAACACCATTACTACCTACTAAGTGTTTTTGACCTACTATATCATCAAAAGTCATTGGTCGCATTTGATAAGCTAAAGGTTCCATGTTTTTACCTCGTTTTAAGTACTTTAATTATATCAAATAATTAAATAAATGTAAATATAAGAGATAAGTAATCGTTTTATTTAATTTTACTATATCATATTTTAATAAAAAATGTTATAATATGAATATCTTTATTATGGAGGCAAATATGAATAATAAATTTGATTTAAGTAATTACGTTGCTAGTATCCCTAATTTTCCTAAAGAAGGTATTTTATTTAGAGATATTACTCCTATTTTAGAAAGCTCTATTGCTTTTAAATATACAACTGATGAATTTTGCAATTTTTGTAAGAAGGTAGGTTGTGATGTTATTTGCGGGCCAGAATCTAGAGGATTTATTTTTGGTACTCCTGTAGCTGTAAATCTAGGTGTTGGTTTTGTTCCTGTAAGAAAACCTGGTAAATTACCAAGAGAAAGCATTAGTGTTTCTTATGATTTAGAATATGGATCAAATGTTTTATGCATGCATAAAGATTCAATTAAACCTGGTCAAAAAGTAGTTATTATTGATGACTTACTTGCAACTGGTGGCACAATGAATGCTGCTATTAAATTGGTTGAAGAATTAGGTGGTATTGTTACTGGTTTATGCTTTGTTATTGAATTAGATGATTTAAAAGGAAGAAATAATATCGATTCAAAATACCCAATTTGCTCATTATTACATTACGAAGGTGAATAATTAATATTAATTGTTTTATAAAATATATAAGAAAGGAGAAGTAATATGCAATTTATTGATGATTCTAAAGATATAATTAAAGATAATAATGGATTAAGCACTATGACTATAGAAAAGATCATAGCACAAGCTAGAACATATCTTCATAAAGAATCCAATATTGAATTAATTCAAAAGGCATATAATGTGGCTGCAAATCAACATAGTGGTCAATTTAGAAAAAGCGGCGAACCATATATTCAACATCCATTAGAAGTTGCATATTTGCTTACTACTTTAAAAGCTGGCCCTAGTACAGTTTGTGCTGGTTTATTACATGATGTTGTGGAAGATACTGATTTCCCAATTGAAAAAGTTGAGAAAGAATTTAGTGCTGATATAGCTAAAATTGTTGATGGAGTTACTAAAATCGGTAAATTAAAATATATGACTAAAGAGAAAGCTTTAGCTAAGGATCATCAAAAGATTTTGATTGCTATGGCTAAAGATATTCGTGTCGTATTAGTAAAATTAGTCGATAGACTTCATAACATGCGTACTTTACAATATCAAACACCTGAAAAGCAAAAGGTTATTGCAAAAGAAACTCTAGATTTATATGCACCCCTTGCTCATAGATTAGGTATGTATCGCTTAAAAGCAGAATTAGAAGATTTAAGCTTAAGATATTTATCTCCTGATGAATATGAACAAATCAAACAACTTATTGAAGACCACAAAATGAATAGAGAAAATGATTTACAAGAAATGCAAGTTAAATTAAATGAGCTTCTCGTGAATAATAATTTCACTAAATTTGAAGTCAAAGGTCGTGTTAAGAATATTTATAGTGTAGCTAAGAAGATGATCACAAAAGAAAAGACTTTTGATCAAATCTATGACTTACTTGCATTAAGAGTATTAGTACCTACTGTAGCTGATTGCTACCATGTTTTAGGTTTAGTTCACTCTATATGGACTCCAGTACCTATGCGTTTTAAGGATTATATAGCAACACCTAAACCAAATTTATATCAATCACTACATACAACTGTAGTAGGTATTAATGGCAATATCTTTGAAATTCAAATTAGAACATACGAAATGGATAATACAGCTGAACTTGGTATTGCTGCTCACTGGACATATAAAGAAGAAAATAAGAATTATACTCCAGAAAAAGAGCAAGCTGAATTAGGTGAAGCTTTAAGATGGTATAGAGAATTATTAACTTACGCTGAAATGGGCGAAGAAGAAGATAAAGACCCACTTCAAAATATTAAAGATGATATTTTCTCCGCAAATATTTATGTATTTACTCCAAAAGGTGATGTAATTGACATCCCTAATGGTGGTACTCCATTAGATTTTGCATATAGAATTCATACTGAAGTTGGAAATCATACTGTAGGAGCTATTGTAAATGGTAAAATTGTGCCATTAACTTATAAGCTTAAAACAGGTGATGTCATTGATATTAAAACAAATAAGAACTTTAATGGTCCAACTGAAGCATGGCTAAAAATTGTTCATACATCCCATGCTAAACATAAAATTATCGCTATTTTAAATAAACGTAAACGTGATAATTACATTGAAAAAGGTAAGAATGATTTTGAAGCTATAATGCAACTTAATAATTGCCAAGAGAAATTAACAGATAAATTAGTTAAAGATAACTTTAAAAAATATAGTATTACTACAATTGATGATTTATTTTATGAAATTGGTAGAGGTACAGTATCTGAAAAAGGCGCTTTTAATCGTTTGTTTGCTACTGAATGTGATTCTGATGAATTATTATTAATGCAGTATAATGAATCTAAGAGACATCAAACTAAGAGTAATGCTTATGGTTTAATCGTTGATGGCTTAGATAAAGCACAAATTAAGTTAGCATCTTGTTGCCACCCTGTATTAGGTGACCCAATTGTAGGTTATATTAGTAAAGGTAATGGTATTATAGTTCATAGATATGAGTGTCCAAATTGCAAGAACTTTGAAGAAAATAGAATTATACCTATTTATTGGGATAAAGATGCTAGTACAAAATCATATGAAACATGTATAAATGTTCTTTGCTACAATAGAAGAAATATATTAACAGACGTTATTAATGCTTTAAACTCTACATTAATATCTATTTCTTCAGTAACTAACCAAAAAACTAAGAATGGTGAATTATTAATTAAAATCAAGATGTTAGTTAAAGACATAGACACATTAGAAGTAGCCTTTGCTAATATAAGAAAGATTAGTGATATTTATAGTGTCGAAAGGATATTTAGATAATGAAGGTTATTGTTCAAAGATCCAAAGGCGCAAAATGTATTATAGATGGTAATATACAAGGTGAAATTAGCCACGGTTATATGTTATTGGTTGGTTTTAAAAAAGGGGATTCTTTAGATTCTGTTTTAAAAATGGTAAAAAAGATATCTAATCTTCGTATATTTGAAGATGAAAATCAAAAAATGAATTTAAATATTCATCAAGTTAATGGTGAAATATTGTCTATAAGCCAATTTACATTATATGCAAATCCTTATGATGGAAATAGACCATCGTTTACTGATGCTTTAGAACCTAATAAGGCTACCGAACTTTACGATATATTTAATGATTTACTTAGAAAAGAAAATTTAAAAGTAGAAACTGGTATATTTGGGGCTGATATGCAAATTGACTTTATTAATGATGGACCAGTAACTATTATATTAGAATATTAAAATATAGAAAGGTGATAAACATGGATTTAAACATTCGTAAAGAGTATGAAAGATTATCAAATAGCGAATTAAAATTTTCTTTATTAGAAAAAGTAAATAATTTAAAAGCTATTTGCGAAAAAAATCAAAATCTTGAATATTATTATTTATGCAATTGCTTAATCGTTGATATTTATTTAGAACATAATAATTTAGACGAAGCACTTAAAACAATTCTAAATGACATATCATTATTAGATCCAAGCATCTATAAGAATGTTTATATTGCCATTTTAGATCGTTTAATCTATATTTACATAACTAAAAAGAATTATCGTTTAGCTTATCGTTTCACAAGTGAAAAAATAAAATATATTAATAAATTTGATAAAGATAGAATTAATCGTTGGAATCTTGAAATGTCATACATTTATGGTGAAATGGATGAATTAGATAAGGCTGAAGAAGTATTATTAAATATATTAAAAAATCCAACAGAAGAATTATTACCTGTTGTTTATTCAAATTTAGCCAAAATATATGTAGATGAAAAGAAAGTTAAAGAAGCAGAGAATTGTTTAAACCAATGCTACAAATATGAACAAGATGATGATGGTAAGGTATATCTTGATTATTTAGTTGCAAAAATTTGCTTACTTAAAGGTCAAAACAAAGAAGCACTTCAAATATTTAAGCAAATATTTGATAATGATGACATTAATCAAACTACATTACCAATGGTAATTGAATATTTATCATTACTTTTAGAAATGAAATTATATGAAGCTACAGGCTTAGTAATTTCAAAGATTGCTATATTTGTTAATGCTTGTGATGATTTGAAAATTAAAAAGAACTTTGCAAAATGCAAAATTAAATATTTAACTGCTATTAAATCAATTAACGAATTACCTAATGTTATTGAAGAATATGAAGAATTAGATAAAAAACAAGAAGAATCAGATAAAAAGAATATGCTTGAGACTTTAGAAATTGAAAAGGAAAGTGCTATATATGATTCTATTTCTGATTTTGTTAATAAAGTTGATAAAATAACTAACATCATACCATCTAGTGTAATTGGTGAATCGTTAAGAGATACAGTTATGAAATTTAACCGTTCATTATTAAATGTTATCAATTATGATGAATGTACTTTTATTTTATTTAATAGAACTAGTACAGTGGATTATTTATTAAATGATAATGTTTTATTAATGAATTATAAGAATGGACGTTTATATGAAAAAAATATCACTTTTGATTGCTTAAAGGATACAATAGCTGATGTGATTTTCGCAAAAGGTGAACAAGTTTCATTCAACTTAAATAAAAATAGTTTAGGATTAGTTAATATCTTTACAAATAGAAAGTATCAGGACGATCAATTAATGTTTGTTAATGCAATACCATGTATTTATCAAGATGATATTTTTGCATGCTTAATATTCTTATCTAAAAATGACGATAGTACAACGCACAA
>JAZLLM010000049.1:0-22822 GCA_045598145.1 Bacilli bacterium
AGAAGATTTAAATAAAAAGATAGAAAGCGAATGGGCTGTTTTAGAATAATGATCAATTTATTAATAAGTTTAAGAAATCACACATAATGTGTGATTTTTATTTACTTAAACAAAAATGAAAATAATTATGAAAATGAAATCATTTTCAAAAAAATAATCCTTTACTTTAATTGTTTATTAACTATTTTTATAGTAAAATATATGTGTATTTTTTAAAAATAGTACATGCCAATATATACCTTCTGATTATGAGGCGAAGGAGTTTCTACCGCATTGCCCTTAAAATGCGACTATTGGACTAAACACTTAAAACTAATATTCATATATTAGTAGTTTTTGTGTTTTATTATTGGCGAAACTTAGACAAACTCGGATAGAGTTTTGTTTGTTTTCGCTTTTTTTATTTTTAGGTGACATTATGAAAGAACTAGAAGAAAAAATTTTAAGAGATGGCACTATATTACCTGGAGATATTTTAAAAGTTGGGAATTTTTTAAATCATCAAGTAGATATTAATTTACTTTTTAACATGGCTAAAGAAGTAAAGAAATATTTTAAAGATGGTGAAATTACAAAAATTTTAACTATTGAAGCATCAGGTATTGCTTTTGCAACAGCTGTTGCAAGAGAATATAATGTTCCTCTTGTTTTTGGTAAGAAGTCTACTTCAAGTAATGTTAGTGGAGAACAATTAACAGCTGAAGTTAAGTCTTATACTCACCAAAAAGTTTATAATGTTTCTGTCCCTAAGGATTTTATTAACGAAAATGACAATATTTTGATTGTGGATGATTTTCTTGCTACTGGTGAAGCCTTAAGAGGCTTAATCAATATTGTAAAAGCAGGAAAAGCTAACGTGATTGGTTGTGTTGTTCAAGTTGAGAAAGTTTACCAAAATGGTGGTAATGAATTAAGAAGTGAGGGCTATAAGATAATTTCACTTGCTGGAATTACTTATATGTCTGATTGTGAGATTAGATTTAACTAATCGTTAATTTATTTATCTAAGGTTATGTAGTACCAAACTACAAAGAAGGAGAGAAAAATATTATGAAAAAATTATTTACTTTAGTTTTTGTTTGTTTATTAGCTCTTTGCTTAACATTAACTGCTTGTGGTGGAAACAAAAAAGAAGGTTTTGAACCTGTTAGCAAAGAAGAAGTTAAAATTGGATTAATTTGTTTACACAATGAACAATCTACATATGATGCAAACTTCATTAACTCAATGAAGGCTGCAGTTAAAAATTTAGGTTTAAAAGATGAACAATTAGAAATCGTTACTGGTATTGAAGAAAGTGAAGCTTGTTACAATAAGGCTATCGAATTAGCTAAGACTTGCGATGTTGTATTCGCTGACTCATTCGGACATGAAGATTTCATGATCCAAGCTGCTGAAGAAGTTCCTAGCGTTAGATTCTGTCATGCAACTGGTGAAAAAGCACACTTAGTTAAATTAGATAACTTTAGTAACGCATTCGCTTCTATTTATGAAGGTAGATATCTTGCTGGTATTGCTGCTGGTATGAAATTAAATCAATTAAATGCTGACAAAGAAGAAAAGAACTTCAAGATGGGTTATGTTGGTGCTTATCCATATGCAGAAGTTATTTCTGGTTATTCTTCATTCTTCCTAGGCGCTAAATCAGTTTGCCCAGAAGTTACTATGGATGTTGTATTCACATCTTCTTGGTATGATTTCAACTTAGAATATGCTGCAGCTAAAGCTTTAATCGAAGTTAATGGTTGTGCTTTAATTTCTCAACATGCTGACTCTTATGGAGCTCCTCAAGCTTGTGAAGAAGCTGGTGTTCCTAATGTAACATATAATGGAACTACTATTAGTGAATGCCCTAATACATATGTTGTATCTAGTAAAATTGACTGGACTCCATATTTTGAATATATGATTAACTGCGTTATCGCTGGTGAAAAGATTGATACTGACTGGACTGGAACACTTGCTAATGGTGCTGTTAAACTAGATGCTGTTGGCTCATTTGCTGCTCCTGGAACTCAAGAAGCTATTGATGCTGCAAAAGCTAAATTATTAAATGGCACTTTACATGTATTTGATTTATCTACATTCACAGTTGGCGGAGAAACTTTAACATCTGTTATGGCTAACGTTGACTTTGATGAAAAATATACTCCTGATACAGAAGTAGTTGTTGATGGATACTTTGCTGAATCTAAATTCCGTTCTGCTCCATATTTCGAATTAGCAATCGATGGAATTAATAAAGCTCAATAATTGAATTATTTAGGTGGGCGAAAATTTTGCCCACCTAATTTGTTTTATAGGTAATAAAGATATGCCAGTTATTTATATTATATTATTAATAATTTTATATGCAGTTTTATCAGTAGGAAAGGTGATTGTTCAATCACACTATTCTAAAAATAATATAAATTTATTTATTGATACATTTATATTTTTAAATGCTGTATTTTTAATAATTGGTATATCTTTCTTACCAATGGCAATAATAAATAATGAGTTTAAAAAAGAAATAATATTATATGCTTTTTTAAATGGTTTGTATTCACTTTTATATCAATTGTTTTATACTTTAGCTTTTATATTTGGTTCTGTGAGTTTAGCTATATTTTTTACTTCAGCCTCATCAGTAATCAATATTGTATATTCAATCATTGTATTTGATGAAAGAGTTACCCCATTTAAAATTGTAGCATTTGTACTTTTTATATTTGCGTTGATATTTAATATCAAGAAAGATAATAAGAGTATAAATATCAAATGGGTAATATGTGTATTATTTGCATCTGTTTCATTAATAATTTGTGGAATTGTAACTAAATATTTCGCAATGGATTTTAATGGCGAATATACTAATGGATTTTTAAGTTTAAGCTATATTATTTCATTTACATTGTGTTCTATGTTATTAATGGTTAAATATAAGCAAACTAAAAAAACCGAAATTAGGCTAAATAAGACCTTTATTATTAGTACATTGTTAGTTGGTTTATTTTTAGTAGGTTGTGTATTTTTAAATCAATATATTACTATTAACGCTGAAATCAGTTTATATTATCCTATTAGAGGTGGATTATGTATGGTATTTGGTATATTATCTGCTTGGCTAATATATAAAGAGAAACCTACATTATTAGAATGTATTGCTATGATTTGTGGGCTATTATCAGTTATACTTGTTAATTTTTAATTGGAGGAAATTATGGGAAAGGAAAAAGTAATTGAACTTGTTAATATTACTAAACGTTTTAAAGGTCTTTATGCAAATAAAGGTGTTAATTTAGTTTTATATAAGGGAGAGATTTTATCTATTCTTGGTGAAAACGGAAGTGGTAAAACAACATTAATGAATATGTTGTCAGGTATTTACCAACCTGATGAAGGTGAAATATATGTTGAAGGTAATTTAGCATCAATTCACTCTCCAAAAGATTCCTTTGATTATGGAATTGGTATGGTTCACCAACATTTTAAATTAATTGATGTATTTACAGTTGAGGAAAATATTTTATTAGGTTTCCCAAATGAAAAGAAAGATGATGTTATTGGTCGTGTAAATGATGTTATTTCTAGATATAATTTTGAAATTGATTTAAAAGCAAAAGTTCATAATCTATCTATTTCTGAGAAACAAACAGTTGAGATTATTAAAGTATTAGTAAGGCAAGCTAAAGTATTAATCTTAGATGAACCAACTGCTGTTTTAACTCCACAAGAAATAAGTAAATTATTTAATGTATTAAAGAATATGAGAGAAGATGGTAAATCAATTATTATCATCACACATAAATTAAATGAAGTTATGGAAATTTCAGATAGAGTTTGTATATTAAGAAAGGGTGAATATATCACTACTATAAATACAAATGAAACAAATGAAAAAGAATTAACTGACTATATGGTTGGTAAGAAGGTCGATTTAAAACTTGAAAGACTAAAAATTCAAGCATCAGCTCCAGTATTAGAAATTAGACATTTAAATGTAATAAAAGATGATGGTACTACAGCTATTGATAATTTAAACTTCTTTTTAAGAGGCGGACAAATTCTTGGTGTTGCAGGTATAGCTGGATGTGGTCAAAAAGAAATGTGTGAGGCTTTGGTTGGTTTAAGACCATATAAGGGATCAGTTACACATTATGGTAAATCAATAGTTGGTTATAGCGCTGAACAAATTAAGAATTTAGGCATTTATATGAGCTTTATACCTGAGGATAGATTAGGTATTGGTCTTGCACCAAGCTTATCTATAACAGATAATATGCTACTTAAATCATATAAAGAAAATCCAGGAATATTTGTGGATAGAGAGAAAGCAAGGGCAAAAGCAAAAGATTTAATCGAGAGATATAATGTTGTTACTCCATCAACTGAAACACCTGTTAAGAACTTATCAGGTGGTAATGTACAAAAGATTTTAGTTGGTAGAGAAATAGGATTAAATCCAAATGTTTTAATTACAGCATACCCTGTTAGAGGTTTAGATATTAATTCTTCATATATGATTTATGATATATTAAATGAAGAGAAGTCAAAGAATACAGCAATATTATTTATTGGTGAAGACTTAGATGTATTAATGACATTCTGTGACAAAATCATGGTTTTATGCCATGGTAAAAATATGGGTGTAGTTCATACAAAAGATACTACAAAAGAGCAAATAGGTTTGATGATGACGGGTAGCCTAGATTTATCTAAGACATCTGGTAAAACTTATGGTATAGCTAAAGATAGCTTATTAACTGATGAAGAATGGCAAAAACTATATAGTGAGGATACTGAAAATGAATAATAAAAATGTTCCTTTGTTTACTATATTCAAAAGAGAAAATTTTTCTAAATTAAAAGCTGCAATGATAAGAGTAGGCGCTGTTTTAGTTGCTTTTATAATCTCATTAATATTAGCTTGTACAATTATTAAAAAAGGTCCTTTTGAAATTATCGGTACAATCTTTGAAGGTGCTTTTGCAATGCCTTGGAGATTAATATATGATAGTGCATTACTTTTGGGATTTGGTGTAGCTATTATTCCTGCTTTTAGAATGAAATTTTGGAATATGGGAGCTAATGGTCAAGTTTTAATAGGTTGTTTAGCTGCTGTTCTTGTAATGTTTTATTTGGGTTCTTCAACTAGTAATATTCCTAATTTTTTATTAATTATTTTAATGCTTATTGCAGCTATATTAGCTAGTGTTATTTGGGCAGTTGTTCCTGCTATTTTTAAAGCATATTTTAATACAAATGAAACATTATTTACTTTGATGATGAATTATATAGCTATTGAATTAGTTGCTGGATGTAATTATGTAATGGCTTTAGGAAAACAAGAAACACCTGGCATTATTAATAGAATTAGTAAAAAAGGTTGGATTGTTTTAGATTTTCTACCTGCAAGTATAAGAAACTATATTTTACCTATTATTGCAATAATTTTAATTACAGTATTTATTTATTTCTATATGAATAAAACTAAACATGGTTATGAAGTCATAGTTTTAGGCGATAGTGAAAATACAGCAAAATATGTTGGTATGGATGTTAAAAAAATAACTATTAGAACATTAGTAGTTAGCGGTATAATTTGCGGAATTATTGGATTCTTCTTAGTATCCTCAGTTAACCATTTAGTTACAGCTGGTATGTGTGGATCTAAAGGTTTTACTGGTGTACTTATTGCATGGCTATCTAATTTTAATCCTTTGATTATGGCTGGTGTATCATTCTTCCTATCATTTATTGAAAGTGGTACAAGTAAAGTTACATCAAAATATAGTTTAGGTACTAATGATTTAGCTAGTGTAATTATCGGTTTAATATTCTTTGCTATTTTAGTTAGTGAATTCTTTATTAGATATAGAATTAAAATTAATAAGCGTAAAGCTAAAGATAAACAAGAAGAGGAGGTAGCACAATGTTAGTATCAATTATTGTTGGGGCTATTGCAATGGGTATTGTTTATCTATATGGTTGTATTGGTGAAACAATAACAGAAAAAGTTGGTAACTTAAATTTAGGTACTCCAGGTATTATGTCATTAGGTGCTTTAGGTGGAGTAATTGGAGTAAATTTATATTATTCAATTTTTAATGAAAAGACTATATGGATAATTTTAATGCTATTTTGTATTATTTTCTCTTGTTTGGTAGCTGCTCTAGGTGGTTTAATTTATGCATTCTTAGCTGTTAGTTTACAAGCAAATCAAAACGTAACAGGTTTAGTACTAACAACATTTGGCGTTGGTGTAATGAGATTTATTGGAAATAGATTAAAATTAAGTAATTTGTCAACTGCTAGTAAGGCTATTAAGAGTTTATTTAGTGGATATGAAAAATTAGGATGGTTTGGTGAGATATTCTTATCACACGGATTCTTAGTATATTTAGGAATTATATTAGCTGTTTTAACTTCTGTTTTAATGAAGAAAACAAGAGTTGGGTTATTTATGAGAGCTGTAGGTGAATCACCTCAAACTGCAGATGCACAAGGCATTAATGTAAATAAATATAAATACATGTTTATATTAATTGGTGCTGCAATTTCTGGAATTGGTGGTATGTACTTTGTAATGGATAGAAGTGGTGGTACTACATTTACTGAAGCTGATATTGAAGCATTCGGTTGGATTGCAGTTGCATTAGTTATTTTCTCTGTATGGAAACCATCAGTAGGAATCGCAGGATCTATTTTGTTTGGTGCTTTATATATTTTACCTGTATATTTGCCAATTTCTCAAGTGTTGAATAAATTCTTTAGAATGTTACCTTACGTAGTTACAGTTATTGTATTAATATTTACAAGTATCTTTGGAGGTAAAAATATTCAAGCTCCTAAGGGTTTAGGTGCAAATTATTATCGTGAAGATAGATAAAATAAAAACATATCAGTATTATAAACTGATATGTTTTTTTTTATAGTTTAGAGATAAATGCAATGTAACCTTTATATGCTTCATAAACGTCTGCTTTAGATACAATTTCCATTGGAGCATGCATATTTAAAACAGCTATACCAGCATCAATAACATACATATTATAATTACCTAAGATATAAGCGATTGTTCCGCCACCACCTTGGTCAACTTTACCAAGTTCTGCTGTTTGGAAGTTAACTTTAGCTTCATCCAAAACATTTCTAATTTTTGCGAAATATTCAGGTAATGCGTCGTTGCAACCACTCTTTCCGCGTGATCCTGTATATTTATTGAAACAAACACCATTTCCTAAATATGCAGCATTCTTTCTATCATTAACTCCAGGGAATAATGGATCAAATCCAGCTGAAACATCACTTGATAACATCATTGTATTTTCCATAGCATGACGTACTTTTAATTCTGAATATGAATCAGTTAAATTAATAAGTTCAGCTACTACGTTTTCAAAGAATTTTGAATGAGCTCCAGTTGCACCGATTGAACCAACTTCTTCCTTATCTACTAAAATAGCACATGTTGTATATTCGCATGTATCAGTATCTAATACAGCTCTTAATGAAGTATAAGCACATACTCTATCGTCGTGACCATAGCCTGCAATCATACTCTTATCTAGTCCGTAGTCTCTAGCTTTGCCAGCAGGTACTACTTCAAGTTCAGCACTAATAAAGTCTTCTTCATCGAAACCATATTTTTCTTTTAGAATATCTAAGATATATTCTTTACAAGCATCTTTTTCAACTTTTTTGCCATCTTTCATTTTAGGCATACTACCCAATGTAACATCTAAGTCTTCACCTGTAATAACAGAAGATGCTGGTTTTTGCATTTGGTCAGCTGATAAATGGATTAATAAATCACTAATTCCAACTACTGGATCATTTTCATCTTCACCAATTTTAACGTCAATGATTTCTCCATTCTTTTTGCATACAACACCATAAATAGCTAGTGGTACAGTAACCCATTGGTATTTTTTAATTCCACCATAATAATGTGTATCCATTAAAGTAAAACCATTAGCTTCATATAAAGGATTTTGTTTAACATCAAGTCTAGGTGAATCAATGTGAGCTCCTAATACTCTTAAGCCATCTTCAATTTTGTTTTTACCAATTACGAAACATGCAATATTTTTACCTTTGTTTGTTGCGTAAACTTTATCACCAGGTTTTAATGATTTAAATTCCTTAATATCTTTAAATCCTTTTTCTTTTGCTAATTTAATAGATTCTTTAACACATTCTCTTTCAGTTTTACCTTTAGTAATGTAATCTTTATATTCTTCATTGAACTTCATTACATCATTAAGTTCATTAGAAGAATATTTTTCCCATGCATTTTTTGCGTACATAATAATCAACTCCTTTTAAATTATTATAGCACAAAATATAAAGTAAATAAATAAAAAAGAAAATAAAACTAAATTATAGTTTTACTTTCTTTAATTAATCACTTTTAAGTGTTTTAGTTTGTCAATTGAAGGATCACTAAATGCCATTTTTTCATGTGTGTATGTAACAAAAGACCCTTTTTCTCCTTTTATTTTTTTAACCCATTTTACTAAAGTATAGTCTACACATACGTGAATTGAATCACTTACTTTAGAATAATATGCTGCAATATCAGCAGCTGTTTGTATACTTTGTTCGTTTAACTCACCTCTTAAAATAACGTGGCTTCCAGGTATATTTTTTACGTGGAAGAAATAATCATCATTATGAGCTAATGTATGAGTTAAGTAATTATTTTGAGTGTTATTTTTACCATAAAAATAGATATTACCAAATTCGTCTTGATATCTTGATATATGTGGTTTAACGTTTTTAAGCGTTAGCTTTCTTAAACCTAATTCAATCATCATCTCTTTTAAATCTCCAGCCTTTAAAAAATCTAAGTAGGCTAAGTTTGCTTTAAAATAATCAATATCATTTGCGGTATCTTGAATTGTTTTAGAAAGAGAAATGACTGCTCTTTTATTTTTCTTAATTTTGTTAAAATAGCCATTAACATTTTCTGATGCACTTAAATTAGGATTTAATTCTATAGTTATCTCTTTATTATTGTCATAATAATTAATAACTTTTATTTCTGTAGAGAAAGACTTAATTAAGTGAATGTTTGATAGTAATAGATTGGCTTTAATTTCTAGACTTTCATTGTCTTTAGCGTTCTCTAATTCGATTTTTTGCTTTTCTAATTTATTTTCTAGCTTTTCAATTTCTTTTATGATGAACTTTCTTGTATTAGCTAAGTCTAGACTATCATTAGTTGTTTTAAGTATGTTATCATAATAATATTCTAGGCATTCACTTAAAGAATTGAAATACGTTCTTTTTCCTTCTATGCTTTCTAAATCAAAACAATAGAAGATAGTTTTACTTCCTTGAATTAAAATTGGTTTAATTTCTCTTTTTATAATATTTTCTAAGCCTAATATAGATATTTCATTTACAACTTGTTTAGACAAACCTTGCAAGTTAAATAAATCATAATCATTGAAGTTTAATATATTAAATGGATTAATTTTATTGTCTTCTAATGGTATGTATTTAATACCAGTTTTGATTAAATGCTCATCAGTTAAATATGATTTTTTAACAGCTTCTAATATTATATCATTATTATCAGTAATAATTAGGTTACTATTTTTACCCATTAGTTCTAAATACATTTTGTATTCTTTTTGATATCCTAATTCATCTTTGTTAGTAATAGTTATTATTGCCAGACGATCGTTATGATATTGACTTATATTTGTAATAATACCACCATCTATATGTTTGTGCATATATAAGGAAAGTAATGAATTTGATTGAACATAATTAGTATTAGTAATTCTAATGTGTGCATGACTTGGATTAACGCTAATAAGTAAATTGAGTTTATTACTTAAACTAAAAAGGTAATCAGTATCATTTATACTAATTACTTTATATATCATTTTACCTTCAATTTTGTCTTTTACTTCATTAATTAAATGATGTAAAAATAATCCGTCTAAAGCCATAAAAAAACCTCTTTATAATATTTTATCATATTTTATTTAATTTTAATATGATTTTTATTTTTTTCTTTTATTTCTAAGAAAGTTGTAGTATAATATACGAAAAAGAGGATAGTATAAAATGAAGTTAGACAATAGGGGTTTGTTAATTGTAATTTCTGGTCCTAGTGGCGTAGGCAAAGGTACTGTTAGAAATGCCTTGTTTCAAAGAGAAGGACATTCATTAGTATATTCTATATCAATGACAACTAGAAAACCAAGAGCTGGTGAAGAAAATGGTAGAGAATATTATTTTGTAACAAAAGAAGAATTTGAAAAAAGAATTGAAGAAGGAAAATTTTTAGAATATACAAATTTTGTGGGAAATTATTACGGAACACCTTTAGATAAAGTTGAGGAAGAATTAGATAAAGGTAACGAAGTAGTACTAGAAATTGAAGTAGATGGTGCTACACAAGTAAGAAATAAACTTAAAGAAGAAGCTGTATTTATTTTTATAGTTCCACCAACAATGGAAGACTTGAAAAATAGACTTAGAAAACGCGGAACAGAAAGTGAAGAAGTTATTCAAGAAAGATATAATAAAGCTTGTAGAGAAATCGGTGAAGCTTACAAATATAATTATATTGTGGTAAATGACACAGTAGAAAATGCAGCAGATAAAATAATGGCTATTATTAGATCAGAACATGCAAGAACAATAAGAAGCTTGTCAGGTTACAAGAAATTATTAGAGGAGGCAAATGCAAATGAATAATCATGAAAACGACGGAATGAGATATCCTTCAATCGACCAACTATCAAAAAAGACTGATTCAAAGTACAAATTAGTAATTGGTTGTGCTAAGAGAGCAAAAGAAATTACTGCTGGTGATCCAATATTAATTAATAATCCAGTTAGTAAAAAACCAATAGGTCAAGCATTAGAAGAAATATTAGATGATAAAGTAATCGTTAAATAAAACTAAAGCAACTAGAGATAGTTGTTTTTTGTTTTAATATTATTTATTAAAAAAATATGGGTATGATATTATGACTAAAAAACAATTAATAGGAAGAATAATTCTGTTATTAACAAATGTAATATGGGGCTTAGGCTTTATATTTCAAGATAAAGCAGCGATGTATTTATCAACATTTACAATTAATGCATTTAGAGGATTTGTAGGTGGATTATTATTACTTTCAATAGCTTTAATTAGAAAAAGCATTAATAAAGACAATATAAAAAAAAGTATTGTTGGGGGAGCAATATGTGGTATATTCTTAGGCATTGCAATGAATTTTCAGCAGTTTGGAATAGGAATGTATCCTGAAGGAGTAAATTCATTAGGTAGAGCTGGCTTTTTAACAACCCTATATGTATTCTTTGTTCCTATAATACAAATAGTAAGTAATAAGAAATTAAGTATAAATATTATTATTGGATCTATCATTTCCATTGTAGGCATATATTTTTTATGTTTTAGTGGAGGATTTGAAAATGTATATTTATCAGATTTATTATTGTTACTTTGCGCTTTAGCTTATGCACTTCAAATAATATTTGTTAGTAAATATAAAGATATTGATAGTGTAACTTTAACAGGTATTCAATTCTTAGTTGCAGGTATTATTTCTTTTGTTTTAGCTTTAATATTTGACAAAGTGAATATGGATAGTTTTAAAAGTGCAATCCCAGCATTATTATATTTGTCTATAATTTCTGGTGCACTAGCATATTTCATGCAAGTATTTGGTGAAAAGCTTTCAGATAATGCAACTATTGATTCAATCTTAATGAGTTTTGAAGCTGTTTTTGCGACTTTATTTGCATGCTTATTAGTTGGTGAATTATTAAGTGTAAAAGAAATAATAGGTTGTGTATTAATGACTATTGCTTTAATAGTTGCAAATATTACAATAAATAAAAAGAAAAATATGGAAAATGGAAGCACTATAAATTGATAATGTTTCCTTTTTTCTTAAAATGTGGTATAATATTAAATGGTGATCATATGAAAAAGAAAATATTTAGTTTAATATTAATTTTTATATTATTTTTAAGTTTAAGTTCATGTACTCTACTTAATCAAGCAAATTGTGAACATGAGTATGAAGAAAAAATAGTAGAACCAACATGTGTTACAAATGGAACTAATACAAAGGTATGCAAAAAGTGTGGTCATACTGTAAGAGAACCTATCTTAGCTGGTGGCCATAAGTACGGTGAATTTGAAATAAAAGAAGAAGCTACATGTTCTAAAGAGGGTTCTAAAGAAAGAAAGTGCGAATATTGCGGTAATGTTGAGAAAGAAATTATTCCAAAGACACCTCATGATTATGATGTGGTAATTACTTCACCAACATGTACTGAAGATGGATTTTCTACAAAAACATGTAAAAAATGTAAAGATGAAATTATAGAAGATTATGTTGATGCATTAGGTCATGATTTCGGTGAATGGATTGTAACTGAAGAAGCTACTGAAAGTAAGAATGGTAGTAAATATCATGAGTGTAAAAGATGCCATTATAAGGAAGTTGAAGAGATAGTTTTATTAAATTATGTCAATATAGATTTGATTAAATTCAATTTTGAAAAAGATAAGAAATATGATGCAAACAATATTTTTGATTTGAGTTTAATTTATAATAGCGCATTATTTAATAGAGCAAATGAATTTACTTGCACACTAAATTTTGAATTTGATTTCAATGAATTAGCTGAAAAATTGTCACAAATGTGTGATATTCCTTATGATTATAAAGTTGACTTCTCATTATTAGGTAAGGATTTAACTTGTAGATTTAATATTACTGGAGACCCTATTTTAAAAGCATCTTTAGAAGATGTATATACACAATATGATAGTTTAAATTATATTAAATATAACTCAAATAGATCAGATACATTTGATGATTTTAAAATAAATACCGCAAAGTATTCATACAATGTAAGTACTAGTTCACAATTAGTTTATGTTTTAGAAAGAGCAAGTAAACCAATTGTGAAAAGTGGAAGTGAAGCTGAAACAGTTTATAATAAAGCTAAAGAAATATTGAGAGAAATAGTTGACGATAGAATGACTAATGTAGAGAAGGTTAAAGCCATTCATGACTATTTAGTATTAAATATTTGCTATGATGGAGCTTTATATAATAAAATGTTTGAAGCTAGTGATGATTTAAAGCAATATCGTGGATTCTTTTTAGAAGGAGCTTTATTAGATAATAGAGCAGTATGCGAAGGTATTAGTAAAGCTATGTGCGTATTATGTAATATTGAAGGTATTCCATGCGTTTGCGTAACAGGATATCAAACAGCAAATCCTAATGGCGCAGGACATGCTTGGAATAAAGTACTAATTGATTCTAAATGGTATGTTATTGATGCTACAAGCGATGGTACTATAATAAATGGTAAATATGAAATTTTATCATATAAATACTTTTTAATAAGTGAAAGTAAAATGCATACGTTATATACTGAAAATGATTATAAAGACATAATATGTTCAAATAATTATGATTACTTCAAAGAATTCAAGTTTGATAGTACAAATGATTTCGATGCAGAAAATCTTGATGAATTGGTTGATATATTAAAATATTTTGATACCTATAAAGGCACTAATGCAACAATTCAATTTAGGTTATCATATTCGAATAATTTCAGTGAAGAAATTAATAATGCTTTTCACAAAATTGGTAAATCAGCATCATATACATTTGCGCAAAATGGAGATAATGTTTATACTTTAACTAAATAAAATTAAATCTATATATCTCATAGGTATATAGATTTTTTTATAAAAATTATTGTGTCAAATTATCTTTTATATATTTTTATATATCACACTTTAAAAAAATTACAAAATATGGTAAAATTAATTATAGGAAAGTAGGACAAAATAATGTTTGCAAGTGTAACTGTTGATATTAATAATAGCTATGTTAGTGAAACATATGATTACATAATACCTAAAAACTTAGAAGAGTTTGTTGATGTAGGTAGTAGAGTTCATGTACCATTTGGTTCACAAACATTATTAGGTTATGTATTAGAAATCAAAGAAGAATCTGAATTTAAATATACAGCTAAAGAGATAAAAGAAGTTATAGATTATGATAATGATTTATCTAAAGAACAAATTTATCTTGCAAAATATATTAACGAAACTTATTATGTTTCTCTTACTAAAACATTAGAATTAATGATCCCTTCTTTTTTAAAAGGCCAACAAAAGAAATATATTGTGGTAAGTAATTATGATAAATTAAATCCTGATTTAGCGATAATGTTTAATGGTAAAACAAGATTACCAATGGATAATAAAATAAAAGAAAGAAATGATTTAATTAAGAAAGAGATTGAAAAAGGAAATATCACAGTTGATTATGATTTATATACTTATGGCAAAGGAAAAAAGAAAAAAGTATATTCAATTGGTGATGGAGATGCTATATTAAAAAGTATAAAAAGAGAGATTATATATGAATATGTAAAAGAACATGATAATATTAGTGAAGATGATATCATCACTAATTTAGATTGTTCATATAATATTTTAAGGGAAATGGTTAAAGATAAAACCTTGAAATATAAAGAAATTCCAATTATTGATGCAGCTAATGAAGAACTTAAAAACAATAGCCCTTATAATTATTCTTTTGATGATTTAGAGACAATTGATAAATATAAAACAAGCAAAAAAAGATACTTCTTACTACACTCTAATAGAGAAGATTTCAAAGTTAATTTTTATATAAAGGTAATTGAAGAAGCAAAGAAACAAGGAAAATCAGTTTTAATTACTTCTCCAACTATTATGCTTTGTGAAGAAGTCGTAATGTATTTAAAGAGATATTTAAAAGGTTATAAAATTTATAGTATGAGTAGTAAAAATACAATGAAAGAGCGCTATGAAGCTTATATGAACGCTAAATACGATAATTTGGATGTTTTAGTAACTACACATACAGGTATCTTCTTACCTTTTAATAATTTGGGTGCTATTATTGTGTTAGATGAAGAAAATCCAAATTATATAAATGAGAATTATCCTTATTATAATGCAATTGATGTTTTAAAACAAAGAGCTAAATATAATTACTGTGATTTAATATTAACATCATCATCACCTTCAATTGACACATATTATAAAACATTAAGGGGTGAATATAATTTACTTACTTCTTTTGATAGAATAAAAAATAATATGAATATAGTTGATATGAAAGAAGAAGTATTAAATGGAAGTAGCACTATCATTAGTAATACTTTAAAGAAGGCAATTGATGAAGCTTTAGAAAACAAGAAGCAAGTTATGTTATTAGTTTCATCTAAAGCATATACTAATCAATTAAGATGTAGATCTTGTGGTAAAGTTTTAAAATGCCCTAAATGCAATGTTAGCTTAACTTTATATAAGGATAAAGGATACGCTAAATGTAATTATTGTGACTATAAAGCATACAACTACCAAATATGTAAGTGTGGTGGTGAAATGATTGCTTTAAATTATGGAGAAGAAAAGATTAGCGAAGAAATTAAAGAAATGTTTCCAAACGCTAAGGTTTTAGATGTTAATGCTGATTTAATGAAAACATTAGATGATTATAATAAAGCTTTAAATGATATTGAAGAGAATAATGTTGATATAATTATAGGCACACAAATATTATCTAAAACAATTAAAAGTGATAATATAAAATTAGTGGGTATAATAAATGCTGACTCATATTTAAACAGAGGAAATCATATGAGTAATGAATATACATTTAATTTAATCGCTAAATTAAGTAATAAAGAAAATGTATATATTCAAACTTATAATAAAGATAATAAGATTATTAATCTTGCTTCAAGATTGGATTTTGATACTTATTATAAAAATGAGTTAGAAATAAGAGAAGCACTTGGATATAATCCATTTATGGAAATAAATAGAATAAGTGTTAGTGGTGATTTCAAACAAATTTATTATTTCGCAAATTATATTAAGAAAGTAATTGAAAATGTAATGAAGGCAACCGTATTAGGTCCTACATATGATAATAAAATTAAAGGTGTTAAATTAATTATAAAACACAATGAATTTAATAAATTAGTAAAAATATTAAGTGATACAAAGGAACGCTTTAAAAAAGAAAGATTAACCGTAAGTTATGAAAGATGTCCTAAGTATTTATAGGTGATAAATATGAAAATAGTATTTTTAGGAACTCCAAATTTTGGAAGAACAATATTAGATGCACTATGTAAAGAGCATGAGGTTGTTTTAGTTGTAACTCAACCTGATAAATTAGTAGGAAGAAAAAAACTAATTGAATTTAGCCCTGTTAAGCAATATGCTTTAGAACACAATTTAAAAGTCTTTCAACCAGAAAATATAAGATTAGAATATCAATATATTATTGATAATTATGATTTTGATTTGATTGTAAGTGCAGCTTATGGTCAAATTGTGGGAACAAGATTTTTGTATTATCCAAAATATAAAGCTATTAATGTACATGGATCACTACTTCCTAAAGGTAGAGGTGGTGCCCCAATACAACGTTCAATTATGAATGGTGAAAAAGAAACTGGAATCACTATTATGTATATGGCTAAAGGAATGGATAGCGGTGATATATTAGTTCAAGAATCACTAGCCATAGAAGATAACGATACTACTACCACATTGTTTAATAAAATGGCTGATTTAGGTGCTAAAATGATAAATCCTTTGATTAAAGAATTAGAAAAAGGTAATGTTAAACCTATAAAACAAAATGAAGAAGAAGTGACATTTACTTATGCTTTAACTAAAGAAGATGAAGAATTAGATTTTAATAAATCTGCATTTTTAGTAAACGCCCAAATTAGAGCTTTAGATACTATTGGTTGTTTTTTTAAAGTGAAAGGAATGATGTATAAAGTATATAGTGCATCATTAGATGATGATAAAGAATATAGTGGATCAATTGGTGAGATAATTGAGGTAAATAAAAAATCATTTAAGGTATTATGTGCTGATAAAAAAGTAATCACAATATATGAATTTAAACCTGAAGGAAAGAATTTAATGAAGGTAGCTGATTACTTAAATGGTAGTGGTAAAAATATTATTACTAAGTCAACAGTTATTAATATGTAGTAATATTTTAATACTTATGATATAATTAATTGTATGGAGGCAAAAGTATGGCTAAAAAACCTATTATTGCAATAATGTACGACTTTGATAAAACATTATGTACTACAGATATGCAAAACTATAAATTTATTCCAGATGTAGGTATGACACCTGAAGAATTTTGGGGAGCTACTGGTGAATTTGGTAATAAATATCAAATTGAAAAAATATTAGCATATATGTACATGATGATAAAAAAGGCTAAAGAAAAAAACATTAAATTAACAAAAGAATATTTAAATTCATTAGGTGCATCAATTCAATATTATAAAGGCGTTGAAGAATGGTTTGATAGAATTAATAATTATGGTAGCGCCTTAGGTTTAAAAGTTGAGCATTATATAATCTCATCTGGCACTAAAGAAATAATTGAAGGTTCTAAAATCGCTAAAAAGTTTAGAAAAATATATGCTTGTGAATTCTTATATAATGAAGATGGAGAAGCTATATGGCCACGTTTGACTATTAATTACACTCAAAAAACACAATTTGTTTTTAGAATTGGTAAAGGTGTAGAAAATATTAACGATGATGATAAAGTTAATATGCGTGTTGAAAGCGATAAAAAACGTGTTTTATATCGTGATATGATTTATTTAGGCGATGGAATTACTGACGTACCATGTATGAGACTAATTAAAGATAAAGGTGGACTAAGTATAGCTTTATATAAGAATAAAGCAGAAAACGCTAAAATATTGTTTAAAGATGAAAGAGTTAATTTTATGTGTAAAGCTGATTATTCAGAAAATAGTCAGTTAGATAATATTATCAAATTACAACTTCAAAATATTGCTTTATATCACAAAATGGATGATAAACTACAAAAGCAAAAGAGAGAAGTAATTAAAGCAGAGGAGAAAAAGTAAATGTTTAAAAAGGCTGAAAAAAATGAATTAAAGACATGGTTACTTGGAATAATAATATTATTAGTTATATTTTTATTTGCATCAATAATTTGCGTAGGTAGCTTAATTAGTGAATTTAAAACAGGTTATTTAGTATTTTCAATTATTTTTGCATTAGCTACTTTCTTGTTTGCTATGTTATTAATCAAATGTTTTAAAGCATATAAATCTTTCGATGAAAGACAAGCTAAAGCTTTAGAAGAAAAACGTTTAGAAGAAGAAAACCAAAAAATAGAAAAAGAAAAGAAATTAGAAGAAGAAGCTAGAGAAATGGCTGAACTAAGAAAGCAAGAAGAGGAACTTAGAAAAGCTAATATGGAAGAAATTGAAAAGATGAGAAAAGAGGCCGGAAATGAAAAAGATGCAGACCTTGAAGATTAATGGAATGATGTGTGAGCATTGCGCAAAACATGCTAGCGACGCTTTACTTAAAATAGATGGAGTTACTAAGGTGAAAGTAGATTTAGAAAATAAAAAAGCATTAGTTGTTACTAATAAAGAAGTAAACGATGATGTTTTTAAAGATGCTATAGCAGATGCTGGCTATACACTAGAAAGTATTGAATAATGAAAGTATTAGTAAGTGCTTGCTTGTTAGGTATAAATTGCAAGTATAATGGAGAAAATAATTACAATATCGATGTAATTAATTTTGTGAAAAGACACCAATATTTACCAATTTGCCCAGAACAAATGGCAGGTCTTAGTACTCCAAGAGAAGCAATTGAAATTTTAAATGGTAGAGTAATTACAAAGAATGGTGTAGATTTAACTAATAAAATGGATAAATCCTGTGATGAATTAGTTAAATACATTGAATTATTCAAACCGGATTTAGCTATATTAAAATCTAGAAGTCCTAGCTGCGGTTATAAAACTATATATGATGGTACTTTTACTCACACAATTACTGTGGGGAATGGTAAAGCAGCTGACATTATTTTTAATAAAGGAATTGAAATTATTACTGAAGAAGAAATTAATTTGAAAGATTAGTTTCTTTTTTTAAAAAGAGTAGGTATGAAAATATGGTAAATAATGAAAAGAAAAAAATAAGTATTATAGGTGGCGGCATATCAGCTTTGGTTTATGGAATCTATGCATTAAAAGAAGGTCATGATGTCACAATATATGAAAAGAATGATTACCTTGGTGGATCATTTGTTTCGTTAAAAGAAAAAAATAAGTATTATGATAATTACATTTTTTTACCATATGCTTATAAAGAAGAAGACCCAAATTTATATAAACTATATTATGATATAGGTCTTGATGATTTAACTGTGGAAGATAGTGAATATTTTATAAAATATAAAGATTTATATTTATATAAAGACATTAATAAATTGAGAGCTGAGTTAATAGATATTGCCCCTTATGATTTAAAAAAAATAGATAAATTTATTGATGACATTAAATTAGCTAGTAAGATGAAATTAAATTATACTAAACCTTTAGAGCATTATAATATTTTTTCTGAAACTAAACTTGGTTTTTCGATGAAAGCAAATATCAAAATGAATAATAAATACAACAACATAAGCATAAGTGAATATGCAAATAAATTTGAGAATGAAGATATTAAAGTTTTGCTTTCTAATATTATTCCTAGCAATTATTCTATGAACGTGTTATTTAAGCTGTTAGGGCAATATTCTATGGGCTTACTAAAAAAAGTTACTAACAATTGTGAGGAAATAATCGCTAAACTAAAGAATAGATTTATTGGTTTGAATGGTAAAATATGCTTAAATCGAAAGGCTGAATATTTAGATATTAAACGTGATTTAGCTATAGGTATCTGGTTTGAAAACAAAAATTATGTTTATAGTGATTATGTAGTATGTGCTATAGATCCATATTATATGTATAATACTTTGCTTAAGAATAAATATAAAGATAATAAGTTTTATATGCGCTATCTTGATTATAAAGCATATCCAACTGAGCTTGCTTTATCTTTTGTATTTAAAACTAATATTAAAAAAGATAATTTACCATACAATAGTATTTTAAAAATAGATAAAACTTTATTTGGCACAAAAGAAACTGAATACATTAAAGTTAATTATAAAGATGGTTATATTACTTTTAATATTTATCAAGGTCCTGATGACTATATTTATTGGAAGCTATATACTAAAAGTGAAAGTGTATATGAATCACAAATAAAAGAACTTTGCAAAAAAGTTGAAGCTTTATTAGTGGAAGCTTATGAGAGAATAGGAATTAATTTAAAGTTATCATTAATAAAATTTAAAGGTCCAATTGAATATGAAAAAGAAACATTTACATATAATGGTTCAATAGGTCCATTTATCCAAACAAAGGAGGGAAAAGCTATTGAACATAATGGTAAAATTACAAATTTAAAAAATGTGGTTTTGTGTTCAAAATGGCAAACCTCAGATATTTCATTATTAGGTGAAATTATTAACGCTAAATTAATGGTCCAAAAATTATAAAAAAGGTATAGTTTAATTTAAACTATACCTTTCTTTGTGTGACGAGTATGTCATTAATCAAGATGGAATAATCCATTCACGGGTATTTACCGCCAAGTGTAGTGACCCACAAGCCGAAAGTAGTGATACTTAGGGGGAGAAAGTGGTGTAGCAAGTTCTTTGAGCCTACGAACAGAAACTTGATATAAGGCTAAATGGTGGATAAGAATGCAAAACGGTTCGAAGTCCAAAAGGTAAACGTAAAACCAAACGAGTAAATCAAGAGGTTGTGAAGAACTAATATGATTAATGACTTACCTCGCGAGACCTCATCACCTAGGCAAGAACGCAATGGACGAAAGTTTAATTGATGAGGAGTCAGCTGAGGTCATAGTGTGCGCCAAGTAAACGTAAAATCGTTTCTCTCAATATTAAAAAAAAAAATGTTGTTAGTAAGGTGCTTATTTATAACAGTGATAACACTGTATGGCAAAGTCTAACCAACAGCCATTACCAAATCCTTGGACTTAATATCGTGAGGTATTAGGTTAAGCGTAGGACAGGGAGTTTAGAAAATCGAAACGAAAGTGAAGTATCGTAAGCTTCGAAAAGTCAGCAACCATCAACTAGATGGCGTAAAATCCTAGTGTCGATTCTATACTATGGGAAGAAGACAGTACTTATGATTCATTATGGTGAGAATTAATAAGACTAGGCGGAGTATAGAACTCAATGAGCTAAACAATGATAAATAAGTACAACTTGGGAGGTCTTGATAATTCAACATTAGTTGTATGGCTAACAATATCTCGCACATAAAGAAAGCCAAATGATTATCAAGAAGTCAGAATCATTGGTAGTAGCGAAGAAGTTATCGAAAGATAATGGAGTGAAGCGATGATGATATGTAGTGTTTGATATAGAAGTTATCTTACACACAAAGAGGTGATAAATGATGAATAACAGTATATCAAACGTAGGTGTGTTTGTATCAAAACATCCGGAAAGGAGAGTACAAAATCTAGCAAGGTATCTAAGTGAGGAAAATCTTAAGATTGCATTTTATAAACTTAAGAAAGGTAAGGCAGTAGGTGTTGATGGTGTAACACTAAATGAGTATGCGTCTAATCTAGATGATAATATTCATAATCTTTACAAAAGATTAGTGAATATGACATATAAGCCAAAACCTTCTAAAAGAGTTTATATTCCAAAACCTGGTTCGAATAAGAAAAGACCTCTTGGTATTCCATCTCTAGAAGACAAGATTGTCCAATACGTAATGGCTATAATATTAAATCAAATATTTGAGCCAATGTTTATTGATGAATCATATGGATTTCGACCAAAACGTAATTGTCACCAAGCAGTTACACATCTTAGAAATATGATAGTAACTAGAAAAGTTAATTACATAGTCGATGCCGATATTAAAGGGTTCTTTGACAACATCAACCATGATTGGATGATTAAGTTTCTAGAATATAGAATAGATGATAAAAGATTTATTGAAATTATCAAAAGATTTCTAGCAAGTGGAATAATCGAGAATGAAATGTATTATGAACTAGATAAGGGTACACCACAGGGAGGCATTATTTCACCAATTCTCGCAAATGTATATTTACACTTTGTCCAAGATTTATGGGTAGAGAAAATAGTAAAACCAAAATCTAGAGGCGAAGTATATTATGTGCGTTACGCTGATGATAGTCAAATATGTTTCCAATACAAAGATGACGCACAAAGATATTATGCAAGTCTTATCTCAAGGCTTTCAAGATTTGGACTTGAGGTAGCAAAAGATAAAACAAGAATAATCGCCTTTGGTAGATTTACTAAAAGCGATATGAAGGCAAAAGGAATAAAAGGAAAACCTTCAACCTTCTCGTTTCTAGGATTTACGTTTTATCTATCTCAAACTAAGAGTACGGGAAAGTTTACTGTCAAACTTAAAACTGATTCAAAGAAACTTAACGCTAAAATGCGTAAAGCAAGTGAATGGTTAAAACAAGTTAGACATAATGATGTAAAGGATACTATAGCAAGTATCAACAGGTCTTTAAGAGGGCATTATCAATACTATGGAGTTTCGGACAACAATAGATGTATGAATAGATTTAGAAAACATATTATTCGTATGTTGTTTAAAGTGTTACGTAGTAGAGGTAATCGCCATAGATTAACCTGGGATACATATTTCAATAAGATTTTGAAATATAATCCTATCATTAATCCAAAGATTTATATTAAACTTTACTCAGATACAGCATATTGAATATATATTGGGAGCCGTATGCGGGAAAACTGCACGTACGGTTCTACGGGGGTTTGCGGCAGTAATGGCGCATTCTACCTACTAG